>JBBRMO010000205.1:0-4322 GCA_038230815.1 Chthoniobacterales bacterium | reverse complement strand
GGATCGGCATAGGGCGCAAGATGATAGCCCGTGGGCAGCGGACCGATCAGAGTTTTCCAGTCAACATCCGAGATTGGCAGAACACCGGCCGTCTTCCCGTGAAAACCGCCGGTAAAACCGATCACGTCCGTCCTTTTCGTGAACGAGCGCGCCAGTCTGATCCCCGCCTCGACCGCTTCGGCGCCGCCGCTGAAGAATTGGGTGCGCGATAATTCGCCCGGCGCCAGTTCCGCGATCAACCTGACGAGCTCGGCGCGCGGCGCGGAAGTGAAACTGCCGACCGTGACCGCCTCAAGTTGCTTGGTCAGGGCCGCGACGTATTTGGGATGGGCGTGGCCGAGACTGGCCACGGAAACGCCGGCGTTCAGGTCGAGATAGGTGCGACCGTCGAGATCGGTCAGGGTCGCGCCACGGCCATAAGCGATCGCCAGTTTCGACAATAACGCAATGGTCTGGATTCCTGGCGCGATGAACTGCTGCTCTTCATCGAACAGCGTTTTCTTGCGCGGTGGAGATGGAATTTCGGTCCTAGCTGGCATGGACACGTTTGGTGATAAAATCTGCGATGACATAAGAGGCACGTTCCCGACAGGGTGCGAACGATGGCCAATCGTTTAGATCGATCAAGGTCAATTCTCCCGTGGACGATACGATCACGTCGCCGCCAAAAATGTCGAGCCCGGCCGCGGCCGCCGCCTGATTGCCCAGGTTCTGCAGTTCGGCAGAATCGAAAGAGTATTTGCGCGGGTTTCCGGAATAAAACCAGTGAAAGAAGGCGCGCCCCGCCACTCCATAAAATTTTATCTCATCGCCTGCCCGATGCGCCTGCAACGCGGCCAGGTCGACTCCGCGGCGCGAGAAATCCGCCAGGCCGGTTTCCAGGCGCTCGCGCGAATCGATCCATTGCACATCCGCCGTTACGGAAGCATGGATGTCGCCGCGCTTCAGCCAGATGCCGCTCTCGAGATCGAGCGAATGCGGATCAGCGCTTTCGTTCGTGTTCACCAGATGCGTCTCCGGAAACGGGATGCGCTCCCGGACCATTAAGGCGGGCAAACGATCGCGATGGGTGTTGAGCGCGGCGCGCGGGCTGTTGACGATTTTCACGCCGTCACGTTCCCACTGGGCCAGATTTTCCAGGGCGGATCGTCCCTGGCACATCGAGAAGACCAGGGCGGCCTCCGACCGTGCTCCATTTGCTTCCTCCAGCGTCATGAGGTCGACGGCAAACTCCCGTTCCCGGAGCCGGTGCGCGATCTGGTCGAGAAGGAGCGCATCGTTCGACTGGTGGCGACCGGGCGAATACTGTTTTTCGCGGTACAATCCTAGAAGGCGTTTCATGTTCGCGCGCCTCGGAGAAAGGCTTCAGCGGTTTCAATATCCGCGGGATGATCGACATCGATCGACCGTGGAATTGGAATTCCGGCCAGGTGATAGCCACGATCGAGGAGGCGCGTCAGGAACATCCGCAACGCCTCAATTCCATCACGCCGCGCGGCATCGGCTTCGCGAAGAATGATTGGGCGCACCGCGTAAACGCCCGCAGTGGCGTAGTCCGACGGAGCCGCGGCTTCACCGATCGCGACGACGCGCGAATCGTTCGCAGCCGTTCGCACCAGCAGCGGCTTTTCGTCATCTCCCGGCGAAGTGAGCGCCAGCGTCACGGCCGACTGTGTGAGTTGGCGCGCTTCGGCGATAAAGCGCGCGTAGGTTTGCGAGCCGGCTACGGTATCAACCGTGGAAAGCAAAAACGGCCCGGCGCTCCCATCGGCGGCCAGCGTTTCCATTAGCCGGAGAAAACTGTGCATCGAGGTGGGGGTCGTTTCGACGATCCACCGCAATCCGAAGGGCCATTCCCTTTTCGCGACATGGTCCCGAACCGTTCCCGAATCTTCGTTGATGATGACAGTGACCTCCGTCGCGCCGGCTTCCGACATCGAGTTCAAGACACGCTCGATCAAGGTTTCTCCGGCTATCTTAACGAGTGGTTTCAGCTCGGAGGTGCCTTTCCGCAATCTTTCGCCGCGCCCCGCCGCCAAAATACCCGCTCGAAGGGATGGGTCCGACGCCTTCATGCCAGAGCCGGCGAGAGAGTTGCCACAGCGCCGGGGAGGTCGGTCAGTCGGCGAAGACGGAGATCAATCAGCGACGGATCGGGGCAAGTTCGCGATTCGAGCCCCTCGAGCCACGCGGTCTTCATCCCGATTTGCTTTGCCGGTCGGACATCGCGATCGAACGAATCGCCCACCATCATGATTTCGCCCGGATCGCGGCCGAGTTTCCCGGCGGCATGAACAAAAATGGCCGGGTCTGGTTTGAAAAACCCGACGCACCGCGAGTCCACGATCAAGGAAAGAAAAGGGCTGTAGCCGAAATCAACGCACAGTCGCTCAACGTTCCCGCAACCGTTCGAGACAACGCCGAGCTGGAACCCGTGCTTGGACAGGCCGGCGAGCAAATCCACATTGGCGGCCGCCGCCTGGCGGACCGGCCCGATGAAACCTTCGATGAGATCGCGTTCGAGCGCGGGATCGGTTAACCCGAGGTAGGCGAGCTGCCACTTCACGTGAAGTTCGATCATCTGCCCAAGGTTTGAGGTGGTGATCGATTCATCCGAAGTCGATTTGCGCTCGGCCTCGTCGAAAGCGCTCCGAATCGATTCGCGCGGAAGTTCGACGCCGAATTTGCGATACAACGCGAGGAAACGGTCCAACCAATGAAGCCCTTCACCGTCGAGAGTGCCTCCCATGTCAAAAAAGATCGTGCGAATCATTGGAGGAAAATTAACTGGTCACATCCTAGCGAGAAATCGGCGATCGGCACTCCGCTGCCAGAACCAGAGCGCGACCAGCACCAGGTTCATGGGGAGAAGGATGAATGCGAAAAATAAGTCGATCCGATGGAGCAAAGCCAGGACGCCGATGGCGTAAAAGCGGATGTTATCTCCAAGTAAATTCCAACCGCGCACCGGCCAATAAAAACATTCCCGGTACCGAGCCGCGTCCTCCTCCCGCACGACATCCCGAACCGAACGCGCGGCAAGAATTGATTCCACCTCAACATGGGGGCGGTTGGTCATTCGCTGGATTCCGAGGTACCAGCGGTAAAGCGAGGCGATCCAGGTCGAGTTTATTCCTTCTGGATTGTCGAGCGGCACTAATTTCCTGGTCACAATGGTTTTGTAATGGTGCCGGTGATACTCATACATCTGAGCCTGGACGACATTCGCCAGCGCGGCCACTCCCGCCCAAAGAACAACTGTGCCGGGGGCGCCACGATGAAGAAATCCCGCGGTGATCCCGACGTAGATGGCGATGTGGGTGACGTAGCCGCCAACGCCGTCCAGCACTCGTCCTAGCTCGGTGACCAGGCCGGTCATACGGGCCAGCTGGCCATCCGCGGAGTCGATGATTCCGTGCAGAATGAGGAGGGCGAACCCAATAAGGCCGAGCCGCAGGTCGTAGAGCAAAGCGCCGCCCGCGATTCCCACCCCCGCCCCCACCATCGTGACTCCAATCGGCGTCATTCCCAGAACGCGGGCGCCGCGAGCGAAGAGCAAACCGGCGGGGCGAAAAAAATAAACGTCGGTCACCTCCTCCATTTCGACAGATTGGGAGGCCAGATCGTGCCCAGAAATTTGCTGGCTGTCGCGACGTGTCACAAGGCCGTTGGTTGTACTCCCTTTCTTCATTGCTGCAAGTTGGGGAACGGCGCTTTTGGGCCGCCATTTCTTCGGTCGGCGTCTGAAAATCATCGCTCCTTGGGACTGGCAGACAGGCTTTGCCCAAGGCAAGGTTATCGCCGTGGCACAAATCGAAATCATCCGGGTTGCTTCGCCCGCCGAGCGCGACGCCTTCATCAAGTTTCCCTGGCGCATTTACCAGAACGATCCGGCCTGGGTGCCGCCGCTCATTCTCGAGCGAAAGGAATTCCTCGATCAGAAAAAGCATCCGTTTTTCGAGCACGGAAAAGCAGAGCTCTTTCTGGCCCGACGGGGCGGCGAAATCGTCGGGCGTATCCTGGCGAGCGATGATCCGAGGTACAACGAGCTGCACGGATCAAATGTCGGTTGCTTCGGAATGTTTGAATCGATCGACGACCAGGAGGTCGCGAACGCCCTGTTCGACGCGGCCGCCGGGTGGCTGCGCGGGCTGGGTCGTGATGAGATCATGGGGCCCATCGATTATTCGACGAACTATGTCTGCGGTCTGCTGGTCGATGGGTTTCAATTCCCGCCGATGCTCCTGACGTCGCATAATCCTCCCTATTATGCGGGGCTGATCGAGCGCGGGGGTTTCGAAAAAACGATGGATCTTTACGCG
>JBBRMO010000204.1:0-4342 GCA_038230815.1 Chthoniobacterales bacterium | reverse complement strand
GACCTCGTCCTTACCAAGGACGTGCTCTACCAACTGAGCTACCCAGGCTTCTATTTCTTGCGAACATCGAAATCGTGCAATTCCGATGAACCGGGTTGCTTTCCAAAGCCAGAGGGCCAAAAAGCCCGATCCAAACCGTGTATTGTTTACCCGGTGAACGATCAGGCTCTCTCATCCAATGACTCCGAAAAGCGAGCGGGCAAGCTACGGGGCCGCAATCCGCGTGTCAAAAGGATTTTCTAGCAGGTGCACAAGACTTTTTTTTCGCCGTATCCTGCCAGCCGCCGTGCCCCCTGGCATCACACCGCGGCCTCCGCCTTTCGCTCCGATTTGACCGCGCGCGTCCTGAAGAGAATGTCCACGACATTCCGGACGTACTGCTCATCCGGAAGTCCCTCGACCACTTCAGCCGGGAATGCCACGAGCGATTTGTAATGCCCCGCTAATTCCGAAAAGAGCGTCACCCGCGCACCCGCGTCGAGTTCCTCCCGGCGGAGGACTGCTTGCAGCCCGATCCGCGCTTCTTCCGCCGAGACGCGCTGCCGGAGCCTTGCCGCGAGATGTGGATGTTCGCGGAGCGAATTGAATTTCCCAGCCAGCAACTGCTCCAGATCGGGCTCACGATGCCGGGCCAGATGGACTACGATTGTTCCCGCAGCCAGGTCGCCGAGCCTCTGCGCGCGACGGGAGAAAAGGCAGGCGAGGCCGCCGACCATGTAGAAAAAGGGAATCGAGTCGATCGGGCGTATCAAGTTGCGAAGCAGAACTTGATGAAACTGCAGACGAAAGCCGTATGCGTCCGTCACGCGCAGGCGAAGCAGCCGCTTGCCCAGCGTCTGCCCGCGCCAAAACCATTCGAGCAAGATGGCGTAAAACGTGTCGATCGCGAAGTACGCTAGCGCCATGAACGCGCCGGCAACATCGGGCAATATCCAGGCGAGTTTTACCACCGCATTGGCGGCTACCACCAAGAGAACGACGATGACGACACGGTCTATTGCCCATGCCATGCACCGGGTGATCGGACCCGCGAGGGGATAGGAGAATCCAATCCCCTCCGGCGTGCGAATGCGCAGTTCGGAACTGAGGTTCATTCGGATCCGCCTCCTTTCTCGTCGTGCACGGCGCGCGCGCCCGCCCAATTCAAGAACCAGACGAGCAGAATCAATTCAGCGGAGCCAAACGCGATTTTCAACCAATACGGAAGAACGGGCTGGTGGTGTTGGGAAAGAAACGATTCGACGATGCCGGCCCAGACGAGCATAACGGCGACGCCGCCAATGAGTGTCGCCACGTCGCCCCGCACGGCTCGAAGGCGCTGGGCCAAGTCCCGGCGGCTGCCGCGCCCAATGATCGCCTGCGCCAGGATAAATCCCGCCTGGCCTGCGATCAGGATCGATGGGATTTCGATCACTCCGTGCGGCATGAGCCAGCCGAGCAGAAACACCGTCTGCCCAGCCATGACGTAATCGACAACCACCAGACCGAGCTGGATCCCGTTGCTAATCAATACGAGGATGGTGCCGACGCCCCACGACATCCCCAAGGCCATTGCCTTTATCGAGACGGTCGTATTGTGCGTCATAAGGAATCCCGCAAACGACGCGTGCCGGTCAGATCCACTATCCTTGGCCGCCTGTTCCTCCTCCCGAACTCGATCGACCGGATTCTTCAATAGATGCGCGAAGCCGGGTCCGACGATCGCCTCCTTGGCCTCGTCGTCCAGGACCATCGCGAGACCTCCGAGAGCGACGCCAAACATCGTTATCGCAACCGAGAGATGGAATGCCCACGCATGGCGTCGAAAGACTTGGGGAAATCGAATGAAAAACCAATCCACCAAATTCCATCGGCATCCTTTTTCGCGGGTCTCATGTATTTCGCCGTAGCCTCGGGCGACGAGCGATTCGAGAAAGCGCCGAAGTTCAGGTTCGGAGGCAAACGTGGAAAGCCGTCCGAGATCCGCGGATACCTTTTGGTAGAGAAAGTGAAAGCGTTTTGCCTGATCGAGCGAGGGACGTTCGCCGGTGGAATCGTCCATCCTGTTCAGCATCGCGTCGAACTCGTTCCAAGAGCCACGTTCCGAGGCGATAAATCGAGGCAGGTCGATGATCATTTGTCGTCTAGAGAAGTTGCCGGGCGCGCACTTCCGAATGCTGCGCAATCAATTCCGCAGAGAGCTTGGCAGGATCGAGGAAGGAGAGCCGCACACCGCGCCGTTGAAGCACTTTTTGCAATTCGCGCAATCCATTCCAGCGGAGGTGGCCGCCCAGACGGCGATAGACATCGTCATCCGTCTCCGGCGATCCCTCGCTGCTAAAGAGCTGCGCGGATCCCTCGGGCAAGAGCATATTGGCGAGGATCAACTGCTCGCGGCAGATCATTTCGCTCGCGGAAACGAACGCCTTCGCCAGCACCGGATCGTCGAGCGCGGTGAGAAAAATAAGGAGCGCCCGCTTCCTCAACTGCAGCCGGATGAAAGTCGCGACCTCCTCAAAGTCGGGCGACGCATCCTGGGGCTGCAACGTGTAAAGCGCCTCCCGGCATGTATCGAAATGCGACTGGCCGCTGCGAGCGCGCACAAACCCAAGCACTTTGTCGCTGAAGGTGATCAGACCGAACTGATCGCCCTGCCGCTCCGCAGCCAGAGCGACCATGAGAGCTGCCGTGACATACCGTTCGAGGCTGGTCGTCTCGGCGTTCATTCCACCAGACCCGCCCGGGCCGGCGAGGTTGACTTTCCTCGCGGATAAACGCGATGCATCGATGACGAGGTACACTTGATGTGAACGCTCTATTTGGTGCACCTTCGTCACCGGTCGTCCCCGCTTGGCTGTTGCTTTCCAGTGGATTTCGGAGAGACTGTCGCCAGCCACAAATTCGCGCAGCTTCTCAAATTCGCGGCCCTGCCCAGCAGCACGCTGTGCATGCTGCCCGAAATCCGCCCGCCGCAAAAAGAGTGCTGGCGCGCGTTCTCGCTCGGAAATCAGATCGGGATAAACACGCAACTCGGAATGGATCGGGCGGCTGCCCCGCACAGCCCAAAATCCCATTCTGGACGTCGTTTCCAAATAAATCCGATCAAGGAGAAACAAACCGCGCTTTCGGGGCTTGCAACTCCAGTCGAACTTGGATTCGACGGAGCCGCCGGGAAGTTGAACGAACCGGTCCGAATCGGCCGCCTCGAAATCGGGCGGAAATGCGACGCCAACGCGCACCAGACGGGGTTGGGCCGAGTTGTTGTACAAATGGACTGAGACAGTTCCTCCTCGCCCATTCTGGAGCCTCACTACGCCTGGAAGCTCCGCGCGCACTCCGTGATGCGTCGCGGGAGCGAGGGACGCATCGGCCACAGCCGCGAGAATGAAAGCGCCGATGCACAGAAGCGCGACCGGCATCGATGCGGGAGCGAGCGCGCCTATAGTCGCGAACGGCAGCAGGATGCCGGCCGACCAGAGGATAAGACGAGTGCGCGGAACGAGCATCCCTAAGTTCGTTTTGCGGATGGCTACCGCGGCACCGCAACCTGCTCCAGTATCTTCGCGATGACCTCCGCGATCGTGACGCCTTCGATCTCGTACTCGGGGCGCAATATAAGCCGGTGGCCAAGCACCGGAGCCGCGAGCGTCTTCACGTCGTCCGGCGTTACGAAATCGCGGCCGGAAATCGCGGCTGCGGCGCGGCTTGCGAGCAGAAGGGCCTGGGTTGCGCGCGGACCCGCTCCGACCAGCACCATATCGCTCGATCGCGTGGCGCGGACTACATCGACGACGTAGCCAACCAATTCTTCGCGCACGGTTATCGCGTCGAACGCGCGGCGCATAGCCGCGAGATCATCGGTGGAAATCACCGACTGAACTGCACCCGAAGCCAGCGCCGCCTCGGGAGATCCGCTCCCGAGCATCCGGCTCGCGAGCTCATATTCGCCGCCCCGATCTGGAGCGCTCATCGCGATCTTGAGCATAAAACGGTCTTTTTGAGCTTCAGGGAGCGGATAGGTTCCTTCGTATTCGACAGGGTTTTGCGTGCCAAATACCGTGAAATTCGGAGAAAGTTCATGCGTGTCGCGATCGATCGTGACCTTGCGCTCCTGCATCGCCTGCAACAAGGCGCTTTGCGTTTTCGCCGGCGCGCGATTGATCTCGTCGGCTAGGAGGAACGTGGTGAAAACAGGCCCTTTGACCAGCGTAAACTCGCTGCTTTGGATGTTGAAAATGTGCGTGCCGGTAATGTCTGCCGGCATCAAATCGGGCGTGAACTGAATCCGGTTAAACTCGCAGCCCAGCACCCGCGCAAGCGTTCGCACGAGCAGAGTCTTCGCCACGCCGGGCACCCCTTCGAT
>JBBRMO010000203.1:0-4359 GCA_038230815.1 Chthoniobacterales bacterium | reverse complement strand
GGACTCGCCCCTTGGCGAGCTCCAAGCTTCAGGTCCGCCAGTCGGTCGGACTCGCCCCCTGGCGAGCTCCAGAGAAGCTCCAAATCCCAAAGCGACAAAGATCTGTTCGCGCGCGCGCGTCTTGTCCATTAATTCGTCATTCCTCGTTTGGATTTCCTCATTAAATCATCCCTTGTAGTTCTCCATGAGCCCAAGCATCTCGCGGACAGCTGCCTCGAATCCCACAAAAACCGAACGCGCCACGACCGAATGCCCGATGTTCAGTTCGGCCAGATGCGGAATCTTGTGGATGAGCGCAATGTTCCGGTAGTTGATGCCGTGGCCGGCGTTTACCTGCAGCTTCTGCTCCGCCGCCCCGATCGCGGCTGCGCGTAATCGTTCGAGCTCCTGTTGCGCGATCTTGTCGGCGAATGCGTTCGCCAATTTGCCGGTGTGCAATTCCACGATATCCGCGCCGAGCTCGGCGGCCGCGTCGATTTGTTCGAGAATCGGATCGATGAACAAACTCACCCGCACCCCGGCGGCCTGGAAGCGTTTCACGGTTGCCGCCAGCTCCTTTTTGTTCGAGACGAGATCCAGCCCGCCTTCGGTCGTGACTTCCTGCCGCTTTTCCGGAACGAGACAAACCTCATCCGGGATAATTCGCAACGCGATGTCGACGATCTCCGGGGTGTTCCCCAGTTCCAGATTCAACTTCGTCATCACGCTTTCGCGGAGCCGCTCGATATCTCGATCCTGAATGTGACGGCGATCCGCGCGCAAGTGCGCGGTGATTCCATGCGCCCCGGCGCGTTCGCAAATTCCCGCAATCGCGATCGGGTCGGGCTCCGCGTTTTTCGATTCCGGCATCGCCGCATAGCGCGTCTGCCGGAGGGTGGCAATGTGGTCGATATTTACGCCGAGCCGAAGGGAGTTCACCGATGGAATAGGTAGCAGGCATTTGCGCAGGGCAAGTTTTTCTCGATCAATCTCCGTGGAAGGGACGCCGCGTTCGCCGTCGGACGAACTCGCCGTGACGAGTTGCGGCATCCGCGGATCTCCACCGCGCGCCCATCCCGGGACCACGACTTCGTCGCAAAGCGCCTTCGAGTTTGCGCTCAGAGATCGTTCTGGTCGGAACCCCAGCCTCCTCGCTATCTTGCCGCGGCGATGCCGGAAAACCTGTTCTTTCTTACCCTCACAATTCTCGTCATTGCCTTTCTCTATTCCAGCGTCGGCCACGCCGGCGCTTCCGGATACATCGCGGTCATGTCGCTGTTCAGCCTCGCGCCTGCCGTCATCAGGCCTACGGCGCTGGTCCTGAACATTCTCGTCGCCTGCATCGGGACGTTTCAATTTTGGCGCGCCGGACATTTCTCCTGGCGCTTGTTCTGGCCATTCGCCGTGCTGGCCATTCCCCTGGCCTTCGTCGGTGGCTACATCAATCTCCCTACCCATCTTTTTAAAGTGCTCGTGGGAATCGTTCTGTTATTTTCAGCCGCGCGCTTTTTTTGGCGACCAAGTGAAGACGTGGCGACGCGAGAACCTTCGCGTTCGGCGGCAATCTCGATCGGCGCGGGCCTGGGTCTGCTCGCCGGCCTCACCGGTACTGGCGGCGGCATTTTCCTCACCCCTCTGTTGCTCTTCATGAGCTGGGCCCGAGCGAAGTCCGCCGCAGCCGTCTCCGCTTTGTTCATTCTCGCCAACTCGGCTGCCGGTCTCCTTGGCAATTTCAGCAGCACGAAGCGCTTTCCCTCTTTCGCCATCGCCCTGGCCGTTGCCGCGGTGGTCGGCGGCGCGGCCGGCTCCTATCTCGGCAGTCGCCGTTTCGATCATACCATCATCAAGCGCCTGCTCGCGGTTGTCCTCTCGATCGCAGGCATGAAGCTCATTTTCACCCAATAGGGAAGTGGGGGTTTGTTCGGAAGGTCGACTTTGACTGAGGCCACTTCCGACTGTTTCCGAGACGTCTTTTCAATGCCGGTCGCGCAGAATCCATCTTCGGGCCCTCGGCGTTTCGCACCGCGAGGCGGTTACCGGAAATCAAGCGGGGTTCAACCGCTGCGGTTAAACAGCTTCCGACAGCAAAGCGCGAAGCTGACGAAAGTCGCACGGCTTGGTCAGATACTCATCGAATCCCGCGCGGAGCCCCATTTCCCGTTCTTCCGGCGCCGCTCGGGCGGTCAACGCCACTGCTTTTTTCCAAGGCTGGCGCCGTTTCGCTTCAGCGACCAGCTCGAGGCCGGTCCCGTCGGGCAGCCCGATATCACTTACGAGCACATCGAACCGGATATGACCAAGTAAGACAAGAGCTTCGGTTAAACTCGCTGCGGCCATCACTTCATGCCCGCAGCGGGTCAAAAGAAACGATAAAGTAACCCGGCTGTCATCGTGATCTTCGACCAGGAGAACGTTCACACTGTTTCAATCGAAGCCAACGCCTCGTCTGCGTCCTAAAAGAGAAGGGAAGGATCTTCATTTGTGACTCATCCTTAACTGCGCTTTCCTGCTTCGCCGGAGCGCCCGGGCGTAAGGCAGTCCGCGGGTTCACTATGACGTTTTTTGACTTCGAGCGTTGGCGCTCATCTCGCAACCGTGCTTCTTGTAGCTGGTGGCCGGCTCACAATCGAATTGCATGAGCATTTGGGTGCGCAATAAAGGCTGCTGCACCGGCACTCCGATTGAGCAGACCACATGATCATGAAACGGTTCCTCTTCGTCTGCGTCGAAAACTCAAACCGCAGCCAGATGGCGGAAGCGTTCGCCCGCATTCACGGCGGCAAAGGAGTGGAAGCTTTCAGCGCGGGATCACGGCCCTCCGGCGTCGTGAATCCCAGGGCCGTCGCATCGATGGCTGAGATTGGTTACGATCTCTCTCGGCATGGCTCCAAGTCCCTCGATGACATTCCCCAGATCGAATACGATTTCGTGGCGACGATGGGATGCGGCGATGCCTGCCCGTTCGTTCGGGCCGGGAAGCGTGACGATTGGCAAATCCCCGACCCGAAAAATCTCGCGCCGGATGAATTCCGAAAAGTGCGCGACCTGATTGAAGAGAATGTGAAGGCAGCACTCGCAACTTGAAGGCTTGGGAGTGCGACCGGGGTGCCTTTGCAATCCGGCCCGGGGCTTCCACTCACCCGCCAGCGCACTCAACAAAATGCCTGGTGCTGCCGGAGTCGATTATCGGGCCTGGGTTTTTCGAAATAGTGCGCCCGGTTCGCAACAGTTCTTGCGCAGAAGAACCAGTTTCTTTAGGTCGCGGGCAAATATCCTGTCCGATTGCGTGCAATCCTGGAGGCATTTCAAGTTTCTTTCGAGCTCCGGCGCGCGTTTTTTCGGCAGCGAATAGATCATCCAATTTTGCTCGCGCTCGACCTCGACGAGGTTTCGCTCGCGGAGATAGGCGAGGTGTTTGGAAATCTTGACCTGGGGCTCGCCCAGGATCGTCTGAAAATGGCAGACGCAGAGAGGTGACTGCCCGAGCAGGTGGAGAATCCGCAGCCGTGTCCGGTTGCAGAAGCATTGATAGATTTGAACAAGGTCCATCGGCGTTAGCAGCAGGCCGCCGTGCTGCCACAGCCTGAGTCTGAAGCCTCACTCCTCCTCCGCTCCCGGGCGAGACATTGCGTGTGACGCTTGCTCAAAACCACGTCGAGATGTTGACCTGCGGGATTCACTTCCGAAACCGGATATTGCGCGACGACGCAGCAATCGTATTCGACCATCACCTCCAGTTGATCGTGCGGCAGAACCCGCGTCCCGAGCTCCAGAATTTTCGCGAAGCGATCGGACCTTAACCGGTGCTCCGTGTCCGGGCCAACGTGCGTTTGGAGAAGAACGGTTTCGCTCCTCCCGGTCTCGCCGCCGCAATCAATGTAATTTTTCGCGACATGACCCACTTCGGTGACATGGGCGTGGGGCGGTATGCAGTCCCCATTCGGCAGGACAAAACGCGGGAAAGTGTCGGGATGCTTTTCGAGAATGGCACGGAGATGAAAGAGTTTCATGGCCAACAATATACCCGTAAAGGAATATAGACAACGCCGACGAAATGGGGACGCCGCGCCACGGCGTCCGCCGCCGCAGGCGCGTCCCGAACAAACACAGCCATTCAAAAAAGAGCTTGTCTGCCTGCCGAGCCGTTTCGTATCCAAAGGTGTGCCCCGACGCGCCGTTCTGATCTTCGCCGAGAAAACGCATGTCGATTTGGCGCGGCGCTCGTTCCCGATGGCCGCAGGGCAGCTCCTGAATCTTCCTGCGTTCGACGCTGAACTTCCCGGGGGGATCGATGTCCATCTTTTCACTTCAGCGGGAGGCGGAAGTACGGCTGCTCCTCACCTTCATCGCCAGGTTGGCCGGAATTTTGCCACGCGCCTT
>JBBRMO010000202.1:0-4386 GCA_038230815.1 Chthoniobacterales bacterium | reverse complement strand
TGCACGGCAAAAGCGATGTCAGTCGAGGAACGACTTCGGCTCTTTCTGAAGATTTGTGCGGCCGTGCAGTTCGCGCATCAGAACTTGATCGTTCATCGCGACCTCAAACCGGCGAACATTCTTATCACCGTCGATGGCGAGCCGAAACTGCTTGATTTCGGCATCGCGAAACTGCTCGGCGCCGGTGACGGCGCGGTTAATCTCACGATCGCCGATCAGCAACGCCTGACCCCTGCCTATGCCTCACCGGAACAAGTGCGCGGCGACCCGGTCACTACCGTCAGCGACGTTTACGCGCTGGGGGCGCTTCTTTACGAGATGCTCAGCGGAAAGCACGCGCACCGTTTTTCGAACGTGCCTCCTTCTCCCACAGAATTGCTCCGCGTGGTCGGTGAAGAAACGCCGGTGCGTCCAAGCGCTGTCGCGGTCGATTCCTCCGCGGCGCGGCGGTTGCGCGGCGATCTCGATAACGTCGTGCTCAAGGCTTTGCGTAAAGAACCGGCGCGCCGTTATGCCGGGGTCAACGCCCTTGCGGAAGATGTCCGTCGCTATCTCGAAAACTTTCCGGTGCGCGCTCGTAAGGACACCCTCACGTATCGCTCATCCAAGTTCATCCAACGTAACAGGCTCGGCGTCGCAGCGGCTGCGCTCGTCTTTATGTCGCTGGTGGCAGGGATATATGTCGCACGCGTCGAAAGAGCGAAAGCCGTAAAACGTTTCAACCAGGTCCGCACCCTGGCCCACTCCGTTCTCTTTGATTATCACGATGCTATCGCCGCGCTTCCCGGCTCAACCGCGGTGCGCCAAAGGTTGGTGCAGGATGCGCTTAATTATCTCGATAACTTATCGAAGGAGGCTGGCCACGATCGTTCCTTGTTGCGCGAGCTTGCCGATGCGTATGACAAGGTTGGAGCCGTCCAGGGCGGAGCCGCCAGTTCGGGGGGCGGGTTACTTTCGGCGTCGAACCTCGGAGACACTCAGGGTGCACTCACAAGTTATAGCAAGGCTCTGAAGATACGTGAAATGTTATCGCGCCTCGATCCAGGCAACAAAAGCGATCTAGAGGCTTTGGCGTTCGGCTATGCCGAGTTAGGTGCTACTTACTTGTTCACGGGCCCTCCCGAAAAGGCCGTTGAATACCAACGTAAATCGGTAGAAATCATCGAGTCATTGCTAGCGGAACATCCAGCCAGTGAAGATCTTCTCCACCGGGTCTCTGTGCTCTACAACGGTATCGCCAGGGCTTTGGGTAATCCCGGTGTGCCGAACCTGGGCGACACGAAAGGTTCGTTAGAATACATGCACAAGGCTTTGGCGGTAGGTGAAAGGCTCGTAGCAGATCATCCAACTAACCTTATTTATCAACAAGGTCTCGGAAACTTACACAATAGTTTAGGATTGTTGTACTCCGCCACAGGTCAGAGAAAGGAACAGTTAGAGGAATACATGAAAGCTGCAGCGATTGATAAGGCGCTTGTCGCAGCGGTGCCAGGCAACACGCTTTATCGACGGGAACTTGCCGTCCAGCTCGGCAATGTCAGCAGCACGATGGTCCAGTTAAAAGATTTGCCCGGCGCCTTGGAATATGCTCGACAGGCCTTGGTCATTTACGAGTCCCTCGCCGCGGCCGATCCGAGTGATGTCAGCCTTCGCCGGAACCTGGCCGTAGGTTACAGGAATGTTGGAGTGGCCCTTGGAGCCACCGACCACGCGGCTGCCCTGGAGAATTTCCGGAAAGCGAAGGAGCTTCTGGCGGAGCTCGTCCTTAAAGATTCCAAGAACGATGATTATCGCAAGCAGTGGGCCGTTGTTTATCTGGCAACGAGCCGATTCCAGAGTGACACCGATGACGCTGAGGGAGCGGTGGCAAGCGCGCTTGAAGGCATAAGGATGGCTGAAGCGCTCGTCGCCGCCTCACCCAAAAACGCCGGCGCCCAGAACACCCTCGCGCAACTCTATTCGCAGCTCGGCGCTTCGCACGCAAAGTGGGGGTTGAAAGCTGAATTGTCGAAGGAACTCCAGGCCGAACATTGGCGCCGCGCCAAAGAAGCCTTCGGGAAAAGCCTTGCTCTCTACGAGGCAATGAAAGGCAAAGGAACGCTCGCGGGTGGAGACGCTACCAAGCCCGATGAGGTCGGCCACGAAATCGCCAAATGCGAAGCGGCGCTGACCTTAATTGAACGGAACAAAGCGGCCTTCTAAGCGATCGCTTTGGACGTTACTTGGTCGTAAATAGTCTCGTAGCGGGCCGCCGCTTGACTCCACGAAAAATCACGGGTCAGGGCGCGTTCCATCAATGTCGCCCACGTCGTTTCGTCGTGGAAAACTTCGCGCGCCCGCTTGATCGAATCCCAAAAGGCGTCCGGCGTTTTTGCGTAACAGAGGAAACCAAAACCGGCATCGATGGTTGGATCGTAATCCTCGATAATCTCCTGGATGCCGCCGGTCGCACGGGCAACCGGAAGCGCGCCATACTTCAAGCTATACATCGCACTCAAGCCGCTCGGCTCGATCTGCGATGGGATCAGAGAGACGTCGATCCCGGCCTCGATCAAATGGGCCAGGGCTTCGTCGTAGATCTGACGGTAAGCGAATTTCGTCGGATATTTTCGGGCCGCAATGGCGAGCGCGGTTTCATAGCCGACATCGCCTTCGCCGAGGATGATTAGCCGGACATCGTCTGAGAGCAGGCGATCCAGAAGCGGCATCAGCAGATCGAAGCCTTTTTCCGGCACGAGTCGCGTCACCATCCCAAAGACAGGGCCCGCCGGGGTGGGCGCAAGTCCGAGACCATCGAGCAGCAGATCGCGGCAGATGATTTTGCCTTCGAGATTTCCCGGCCCGAAGGCGCGCGGAAGAAGAGGATCGGTCTCAGGATTCCAGCGCTGGTAATCCGCGCCGCTCAGGATACCAACGAGGCGATGAGCGTGTTCGCGCAGGACGATATCGAGTTCGCAGCCGCCTTCCGCCGTGAGCATCTCGCGCCGATAGCGCTCACTCACTGTCGTGATCTTGTCGGCGAAAACGATTCCGCCCTTCAATAAATTGAGCCGGCCGGAATACTCGACTCCGGCCGGCTTGAAATAGCGCTCGGGCAAATTCGTCAGGTCAAAATCGAGGCCCCAAAAACTCCCCTGCTCCGCCAGATGATGAATCGTGAGCACGGTCGCGAACGGTAATTGCTGATCGGCCACCAACACCGGGACCAGGGCCGCCGCCCAATCATGGACATGAAGAATTTGCGGCGTCGGCGTCATCCGCCGTGCCATCTCGAGCGCTGCTTTACAGAAGAAAATGAAACGCGCGGCGTTGTCTTCGTAGGCGACGCCGTGTTCGCCATAAATGCTCGCGCGATTAAAGAATTCGTCACACCGAACAAAGAAAGTCTGCACGCCGCCGGCCGTCCGGCCTTCCACAAACTCCGCCACATGATTTTTGGCTCCGACCTGGATATCCACCGTGATCCCGGTATCCCGTAACTCGAACGCCAGGTTCTCACTGATCTCGCGATAGAACGGCATGACTATCCCGACTTCATGTTTTCGGGCGCGTAATTCGCGAGGGAGCGCCTCAATGACGTCGACGAGCGCCGTCGCCCGCGCGAGCGGCGGCCCTTCTGCGCTGATCATCAGGATTCGCATGCGATTAGTTTCCTAGCAACGGATTAACACGGATTTTCACAGATGAAAGAGACTGCCACGAAATCGTAATTCGGAATCCGTGTTTCATCCGTGGTCATCCGTGGTCATCCGTGGTCATCCGTGGTCATCCGTGGCCAAAAACTCGGTCTTCACCCACTCCAGCGCCGCTTCCCGATCCTTTAGCGCTCCCTCCAATTGCCGCGTCTCGACCGCTTCCAGGATTTCGCCGAACTTCGGTCCCGGCTTCAGCCCGAGCGTGATCAGGTCGTCTCCCGTGATCAAGGGCGGAGGAATAATTGGCTCGTTGGCGAACTCTTCTCTCTTTTTCTGGAGGAACTCATAGTTATCCAGCATCCCGTGGCTGCTCGCGCAATCTACCCGGTGCAACTCCATCTCGTCGCCGAACGCAGGTCGCGCCATAAACCGCTTCAGTTTCGCCACCCTCATGTTCGGCACGTCCTTGAAAACCATGTGTTGCCGCACCGCTTCGACCGTCGCCTCGATCTCGGCGCGCGAAAATCGGAGCCGCTCCATGATCGCTTCCGTCATTTCCGCGCCGATGCGGTCGTGGCCGTTAAAGCGAATGCGACCCTCCTGATCCACCAGGGAAGTGCGCGGCTTGCCGATATCGTGAAACAAAACGCTGAGAACGAGCGGCAGCGATACCTCAGGCGGAAGCATTTCCAGCATGATCCGCGTGTGTTTGAAAACATCGCCTTCCGGATGGAACTGCGGTGGCTGTTCG
>JBBRMO010000201.1:0-4390 GCA_038230815.1 Chthoniobacterales bacterium | reverse complement strand
GCGTGAAAGTGGCGGCGAGCGAACGCCTGGATGAATTCAGTTCGCCCGGAAACGAACTCGTTTTCCGGCTGGCTTTCAAGGGGGAGTTCCGGGTCTGTCACGGGCGAAACATTGGGCGGCGGCATTAAACCGAGCTAACGTTAGAACTTTCGGACACTGAAGAACACATCATCATATCAAAGTCCGGCGGGAGAGACGCGACCGGCCATAATCTCGCGACAGGCCGACAATACCTGAGTTTCCGTAATGCGCTTCAGGCATTCATTATCACGAACGACGCATTCCACCAGATCGCAACCTTCGCAGTCAATCTCACTGCGGAAAACTCGATGGCCTTCTCCCGCCGGATACCAAAGGCCGGGACGATCGCGAGAGGAAAAGATCGCAACGCAGGGAATTTCAGCCGCCGCGGCCATGTGCATCGTGCCGGTGTCGTTGCCGAGGAAGAACGCGCAATGTCTCATCGCCGCGATCGCGGTCCGGACGGAAAGGGCACCGGCAGCATTATACCCTCGCCCCCAGTCACGCAGAAGTTCGTGGGCAATCTCGCGGTCTTCTTTCCCGCCGAAAATAATCGGCCATATATCGTGCTCTCTGATGAGCTCAGAGATCACCCCGGCGAAACGATCAACCGGCCACCGTTTCGCAGGCATCTTTGAACCGGGGCCGACGGCAACCCAAAGGCGGCCTCCATCGTCGGGAAGGTCGCGGTGCCAGCTTCGGAATTCGTCGAGGTCAGCTTCGGAGAGTTCGAAGGGAGAAGGCCCGGACTCCGAAATGCCGTTAGCAGCAAGGCGGCGGAGGAGCAATTCGCCTTCGCGCGGCGTCGGCGCAAGGGGCTCGCCCGGCGTTTTCGGTGGCAGCGGAGAAAAGCCATCGAACCCGATCAGGTTTTGAATCCCGGCGAGTTTGAAGAAAAATCGGTCGCGCAGTAGCTGTCTCGGAGTGCGTTGCGAGGGCGCGAGATAAACCAGGGTGTCGAAGGCCTTTTGGCGGAGGATCGGCGCCAGGGCGTGAAAACGGGAACGGAGGAAGCTTTTACTTCGATCGACATCATAGGTGATGAAGCCGTCGAAGATGCCAGTAGGTTCGAGGACGTCGGCCGCGAGGACATAGTGACTGTGTTCGTGTTTATCGCAAAGAAGCTCAATGTGCGCGTCGGGAAAATGGGCGCGGATCGCTTTCATCGCGGGCATTGCGATGATGGTATCGCCCAGCTGGCCAATGCGATAAACGAGGATGCGTCGTTGCCCAGGATCGACCATCGCCCGCGTTCTCTTTGATCCTTTGGTCGCACGCCGGGGACCGCCCACGTAATTGCCGTGCACTGTTCGCGCCCAGCCCCGCAGTCCGCGGCCGCGGGAGATGGCAGCGTCGGAAAAACGCTGATCAGGCGAGCGCAGCCAGTCGCGGACCGGAACGACAAAGCCTGTTTTCGGGCGGGCCAGAACCGCCCGCGGCAGTTTGGAAGGAGCGGAGCGCGCCATGTCCATTTTCGAAGGTGGATCGTTAGAAACGATGGCCGGGGCCAGCCTTTCCAGAAGCCGAGCGTCGACGAAGGGCACCCGGATTTCGACGGAATGCGCCATGCCTGCCCAATCGGCATCGCGCAGAAGCTGGTTGCGCATGTAAAAGGACAACTCGAGCGCGCTGATCCGGGCGCGAGAATTGTCCGGCGCCGCATCGATTGTCTCTTGCATGGTTCGGAGGAGATCCAATTTCTCCCACCCTTCCTTGATCAATTCCGGCGGGAGAACAGAACCAAGCTCCCAGGGCAGGTAGAGCCCTCGCCGGAGCAGGTAGGAGCCGGCCAGCGTACTGCCGTACTCGAAAAGGCCGGCGTATTTGGTCGATGTCCGTCCCTGCAGAAGGGGCGAGATCAGCCGGCGGAAAGCCCGTCCAAACGCGGGAACCTTACCGAAAGGCCGAAGGAGGCGCGCGGCGCGAGGAATCTGCTGGAAGCCTTCGTAGCCTGCAAAAAGCTCGTCACCGCCCAGGCCCGAGAGGGCGACCTTCAGACCGGCCCGTTTCGCCGCCAGGCTAACGAAATATGTATTTACGCCATCGATCGACGGCTGGTCCATCGCATCAAAGAGACGATCGGATTCACTTTCGAAATCGTTCCGCGAAATCCAGATCGTCTGATGTTCGGCGCCGAGGAGCCGCGCCGTTTCTTCCGCGAGCGGAACTTCGTCTTCCGGGGTCCCGCGATACTCGTGAAAACCAAGCGTAACGGTCTTGAGCTCTTCGTGCCGCTGGCGAGCAAAGGCGGCAAGCGTGGTCGAATCGAGCCCGCTCGAAAGAAAAACGCCCACCGGCACATCGGCGACGAGATGGTGCTGCACCGAGTCGCCGATGGCATCGCGAAGCTCGTCCCGCGAAAGCGGCCCGGGCGCCGGCGCTCGCGGCGCGAGCAGGTCGGTCACGACGCGATGCCGACGAATCTTCACCTCGCCGTTTTTGGAAGCCGTCAGGGAATGGCCCGCGATCAGACCGCGAATGCCGCGGTAGAGCGTGAACGGCCAGGGGACGCTGCCCCAGATGAAAAAGCCGACGTGCCCCGCCGGCTCTGGTTCGGTATCGATTTCCTTGCAGCGAAGAAGTGCTTTGACCTGCGACGCAAGGCGGATGGTCTTTCCATTATCGGCATAGAAGAGTGGCTTGATTCCAAACGGATCGCGCGCGGCGAAGAGCGTCTGGCGCGTTGCGTCCCAGATGACAAACGCATACATCCCGCGCAAATGACCCAGCATGTCGTGCCCGAACTTTTCGTAGAGCGCGAGGATCACTTCCGTATCAGAATTTGTTAGGAACTGATAACCGTCTTTCTCGAATTGCGATCGCAGCTCGCGATAGTTGTAAATCTCGCCATTAAACGTGATGCAAGCCGTTCGCCCGTTGTTCCACATCGGCTGCGCGCCCGCTTCACTGAGGTCGATGATCGAGAGGCGCCGGTGGGCGAGGCCAATCCGCCGGTCGTCCGAGATCCAAATCCCCTCTCCGTCCGGTCCGCGCGAGCGCATCCGATCGCGCATCGCGAGCAGTTCCTCCCGATCAACCGGAGGCGCGTCGGCGTTATAAGCAAAGGTGGCTGCGATGCCGCACATCAGCGTCGTCGCGTCGGCGACGACGCGGTTACTGGTTCTTTGTTATTGGTTATTGTGCCCGACGGCCGCGTTTTTAGGTAACGCATGTAGCCGTTGAGGAGGCGAATGGAACACGCGACCAGGGATCTCCCGTCGCTCAACAAATTTTCACCGATGAAACCTTCATCGTTTGCGGAGATGAGGTGGTCGAGAACCTCCCAGCAAGACCCGCGCGCGTTGCTACAGAATTTCGCATTGTCGAGGTAGTGAAAACGCCCGTAGCCCTCGGCAACATTGGCGCTAGCCGAGCGAGCGGCGCGAACAAGCTGATCGCCTAACCGGCTTTTCTCGCTTGGAGGGAGGCTTTGAACAACCTCTCGAGTAATGAACAACCGAAGACGCCGGCATGCCTGCCAGCAGTCGAGCTGCTCAAAACTGTGAAGTGACGTTTTCTGTCGAGACTCGCTCATGGTGGCCGCCCAATAACTAACAACTCATAACTAGTAACTCAGCTATTTCGCTCTACGAAATAGCTGCCGAGCAACAGCACATCCATTTTGGTGCGAAGAAAGCAGTCGAGCGCTTCTTCCGGTTGGCAGACGACCGGCTCGTTTTCGTTAAAACTGGTATTAAGAACGATCGGAACCGAGGTCAGCTGAAAGAAGGCGGTGATCAATCGATGGTAAAGCGGGTTGGTCTCGCGGTGGACGGTTTGCAGGCGACCCGAGCCATCAACGTGGCAGACGGCCGGGACGAGCGCGCGTTTCTCTTCGCGAAACTGGAAGACCTCCATCATGAACGGGACGTCGTCCTCCTGTTCGAACCATTCGCCTACCTGCTCGCGCAGAATCGACGGTGCGAATGGGCGGAAGGATTCGCGCCGCTTGATCTTGGCGTTGAGGATTTCCTTCATGTCGGCGCGGCGCGGGTCCCCAAGAATGGATCGATTCCCCAGGGCGCGCGGGCCCCACTCCATTCTCCCCTGGAACCAGCCGACGACGAGGCCGGCGGCGATCGCACGCGCGGTGCGATCGCAAAGTTCATCTTCGTCGAGTCGCGAGACGACGAGCTCGGACTGTAGGGCAACCGCTCCCGGTTGCCGCTGCGACGTATCGGACTCTCCCGGTTGCCGCTGCGCGGCTTCGGCAAGCGGGAGCGCTTGCCCTACAGGGGGAAGAAGATCGCGGCCGCGAAGAAGCGACTCACTCTCGCCGTCGTCGAAATGGGGACCGAGATAGGCGGAAGATAAAACGCCGAAAAGCTGACTCCGAGCCGGCGTGGCATTTGCGGAAACGCTGAAATTC
>JBBRMO010000200.1:0-4426 GCA_038230815.1 Chthoniobacterales bacterium | reverse complement strand
TTGTAAATCGCTGCGCCGCCGATCCAGGTCTGGATTCCAAACCAGCCGCAGGCAACGAAGGCGCGCATCAGGGCGGGAACGTTGGCGCCGCGGGTCCCGAACGCGGCCCGGCAGAAGACGGGGAAAGGAATCCCATAACGCGTGCCCGCATGCGCATTCAGGATCATCGGGATGACGACGATGAGGTTGCCGAGAAAAATGGTGAGGATGGCCTGGGACCAGTTCATCCCGCCGCCGATGAGCGACGAGGCCAGCATGTAAGTCGGGATACAGGCCGACATCGAAATCCAGAGCGCGGCGAAGCTGCCCACCCGCCAGGTGCGCCGCTCTTTTGGGACCGGCGCGAGGTCCTTGTTGGAGAGCGTGCTCTGCTCAATCTCGATCGAGACTTCGACGTCGGGCGCGTCGTGCGTAGCACTCTTGCTCATGCTCTTGATCTTGCTATTCGACTCACGTTGCAAAAACGATCAGGAGCATGATCAAGATCAGGAGCAGGAGGCTCAGTAATGAGCCGGCTCGCGCTTCAACATCTTGCCACGGCCAATCACGCCGACAAATTTCCCATCCCGCACCGCCACCTCGCCCCGAACCGTGACCACATCGGGTCGCCCCTCGATCTCCCAGCCTTCAAACGCGCTGTAATCGACATTCATTAACTGCGTCTTGCTGGAAATCTTGCCGCGATAATCCGGATCGTAGATGACAAGGTCGGCATCGGCGCCGATCTGGATCGCGCCTTTGCGCGGGAACAATCCGAAGGTCTTCGCCGCGTTCGTGCTCGCCACCTTGACGAACGTATGCAAATCGAGCTTCCCGGTCTTCACCCCGTGGGTGTAAAGCAGATTCACCCGGTCTTCCAGCGATGGAATCCCGTTTGGAATCTTCGTGAAATCGTCGCGACCCATCGGCTTTTGCGCCTTGAAATCGAACGGCGCATGATCGGTCGCGACGGTTTGAATCTCGCCGCTGCCCAATCCATTCCAGAGCACCGGCTGATTCCGTATGTCGCGCAGCGGTGGCGACATCACAAACTTTGCCCCTTCGAACGCCGGTCGTTCGGCGGCAGTCTTATCGAGGACAAGATATTGAATCAGCGTTTCGATCGAAACATTTACTCCGCGGTGTCGAGCTGCGAGCGCCTCGCCCAACGCTTCGTCGCAGCTCAGGTGCACGATGTAGACATGTGCGCCCGTCAGTTCGGCAAAGGTCATCAAATGATGAACGCCTTCCGCTTCCACCCGCGGCGGACGGCTCTCGTGATGCTGTTCCGGACCCGTCCGGCCGGCGGCGAGCAATTCCTTCTGCCTCTCCGCCACCAGCGTTTCGTTCTCGCAATGCGCGGTCACGATAACGCCGAGCTCCTTCGCGAGTTTCAGCGTGTGATAGAGCTCGGCGTCGTCGATCCCGAACGCGCCTTTGTATGCCAGGAAAATTTTGAATGAACTGATCCCCGCGGCGACAATTTCGCGCAGTTGGCGCGCGTTCTCCTCGTCGAAACGGGTCACGCCCATGTGGAAGGTATAATCGCACGCAGATTTTCCTGCCGCCTGTTCCTGCCAAAGCCGAAACCCTTCCGCCGCGCTCATCTCCCGTGAAGGACAAACCATCTCGATCATCGTCGTCGTTCCCCCGACCAGCGCCGCTTTACTCGCCGTCTCGTAAGTGTCCTTCGAGAACGTCCCCATGAACGGCAGATAAATGTGGACGTGCGGATCGATGAATCCGGGAAAGACATACTTCCCACTGGCGTTGATTACCTCCGCCCCGGACGGCGGATCGATGTTTCGATCGATGTGGGTGATGCGTTCGTGCTCGCAGTAGATGTCGCCGAGGTAGCGTTCGCTACCCGTTACGATTTCGGCGCCTTTGATCAGAAGTGACATGGAAGAAAGTGATCAGTGACGAGTGACGAGCTTATTTGGCCCCGCTTAATTTGCGACGCAGGCCGTTCAACATGCGGCGGATTTCATCGAGCAGTTCAAATGGCTTTCGCTTTTTCAGCTTTGGCAAACGCGAGCTCGATGCTCAGAATAAGTTGTGTCTCGAGTTCGACGGTTGAGCCCTCAGCATGCGAGATAAACAGAATGAATTCGCCAGTCGTATGGCGTGCTTGTCCCTCTGCAATGTTCGAAGGGATCGAAACTGCGGCTCGCCGCATCTGCGAAACGAGCCCGAATTTTTCCACGCCGGGGAACGTCGCTGTTAACCGGTAGATCGCCTTGGCCAGCGCGATTCCCTTCTGCCAAACGATAAGGTCCTTGTAGTTCTGGGTCTTTTTTTCCATGGCGAGGTTGTATCCAAAATCTCGTCACTCGTCATTTGTCACAGGTCACTTTCCTTACTTCTTCCACACATCTCCCACTCCATCCCCAAACCACCGCGTCGTCACCACCTTCTGCTGCGTGTAAAACTGCACCGCCTCTTTCCCTTGAATATGCAGATCGCCGTAGAACGAGTCGTCCCATCCGGTGAAAGGGAACATCGCCATCGTGGCGGGGACGCCGACGTTGATGCCGACCATGCCGGCCTTGACCCGGTGTTTGAATTCGCGCGCGGCTTTGCCGGACTGGGTGAAGATCGCGGCGCCGTTCCCGAACGCTGATTTGTTCGCCGCCTCGATCGCTTGATCGAGATCTTCCATCCGCATCACGTTCAGGACCGGGCCGAAAACTTCTTCGCGAGCGAGGGTCATCTCATCTCGGACCTGGTCGACAATGGTGGCGCCCATGTAGAAACCGTTGGGCGCACCGGCGACGAGGGCGCCGCGGCCATCACAGATTATCTTCGCGCCTTCCTTTTCTCCGCTGGCCACGAGACTCGCGACCCGGTCGCGATGTTGCGCGGTGATGACCGGCCCCATGTCCGGTTGCAATTCAACGTCAGTCGGGCCCACCCGAATCGAGCGCGCTGCCTGAACCAGCGACGGCAAGAGCCGATCCGCGGCGGCGCCTACCGTGATGGCGGTCGAGCCGGCCATGCAACGTTCGCCGGCGCAGCCGAAGGCCGCGGTCGAGAGTGCCTCGACGGTCTTGGACATGTCGGCGTCGGGCATGATGACGATGTAATTTTTCGCGCCGCCATTTGCCTGAACGCGCTTCCCGTGGCGAGTGCAGGTTTCGAAAATGTATTTCGCCACCGGCGACGAGCCGACGAACGAGATCGCTTTCACTTTTGGATGAGTGAGGAGCGCATCCACGCACTCGCGTCCGCCATGGACCAGGTTAAGAACCCCCTTGGGCAATCCGGCTTTCTCGAGGAGCTCGACAATGAGCACCACCGTGAGGGGAACTTTCTCGCTCGGTTTTAGCACGAAAGTATTTCCGCAGGCGATGGCGAGCGGAAACATCCACATCGGCACCATCGCCGGGAAATTGAACGGAGTGATCCCGACGCAAACCCCAAGCGGCTGCAACAGCGTCTCGCAATCGACGCTCCGCGCCAGGTTCTCCAGGGTATCGCCCATGAGCAGGGTCGGCACTCCACACGCGTATTCGATGTTCTCGATCCCGCGATAAACACTGCCGCGCGCTTCGGCGAGAGTTTTGCCGTGCTCCCGCGTAACGCACTGGCAAATGCGATCGAAGTTCTCCTCGACCAACTGCCGGTAACGAAAGAAAACGCGCGCCCGTTCCACGGCCGGCGTCTCACGCCACGCGGGGAACGCCGCCGCCGCCGCCTCAACCGCTTCGTCGACCATTTCGGCGCCGCCCATCGGCACCTCCGCGATGGTTTCGCCGCGCGACGGATTGAAGACCGGCGAAGTGGCCACGCCGGAAAGATTCCGCCATTCGCCGTTGATGAAGACAGGACAGGGGGAGAGGGACGAAGAAAGTGACGTGTTGGAAGACATGGATTCCTAAGGAAGTGACGAGTGGCGTCGGGCGAGTGATGTGTTTTGCGGCATCGCGGTTTCTTTACTCGTCACATGTCACTTGTCACTTTCTTCATCCGCGCGCTAATGCGTCCGACTGTTTCACAAAATCATCTCCGCTCCATTCGCCGTCGGCGCGGACCATCTTCTTCACCGCGGCTTCATCGGCCGCGGCTTTGTCCTTTGCTTTCCGCTCGGTCTGCATCCGGACCAGTTCCCGATGGGTGGTGAAATAATCGAGGCTCTTGCCTTTGAAATCTTCCAGGGTCTCGAATTTGTGTTTTTCCATGAATGCGAGGAGTTCGTCGCACATCCGCTTGACCATGGCATAGCCGTGCTTCATGACGCCGGTGCAGACCTGAACGGTGTCGCCCCCTAACAAAATGAATTGGGCGGCATCGCCCCCGGTTTCGACCCCACCGATGGCGGACAAAGTTTTGCCCGGGAATTCGCTTCGGATCATCGTCGCGATCTCCATCACCATCCGGAGCGCAATTGGCCGCACCGCCTTGCACGAATAACCACCGGGCGTGGAAAACCCTTCGACGGTCGGTT
>JBBRMO010000199.1:0-4434 GCA_038230815.1 Chthoniobacterales bacterium | reverse complement strand
TGGCTATTGTGGGTCTCCATTTTCTCCGCGCGCTCGGCTCGCAGACTGTCCCTCGGATCGCCGAGGCGAACCTGGATCTCCGGGTGCTTCTCGTAACGCTCGGCGTTTCGGTCGTCACCGGTATTTTATTCGGATTGATCCCTGCGCTCTCGAGCCTCAAACCCCAATTGACCGAGGCGCTAAAGGAAGGCGGCCGTGGATCGACCACCGGCGTGCGCCGGAATCACATCCGCAACGCCCTGGTCATCGCGGAGATCGCTCTCGCTCTGGTGTTATTGGTCGGATCCAGTCTCCTCCTCAAAAGTTTCGTCCGCCTGCAAAACGTGAATCCCGGTTTCGATCCGCGCAATGTGCTGACGCTGGAAGTCTCGCTGCCTGTGGCAACGTACGCCCGCGGGAAACCGGTGGCCGATTTCTACTCCGAAATAACGCGGAGGATCGGGACGCTGCCCGGAGTCGAAGCCGTTGGGCTAACGAGTATTTTGCCGCTCAGCGGAACCAACAGCGATAGTTCCTTTGCCATTGAAGGCCGCGTTCCGACGAAGGACTCCCCCGGTCCGGATGAAGAGGTCCGCTCGGTCACCCCGGATTATTTCAAGGCCCTGAAGGTTCCGTTATTGCGCGGAAGATTTTTTGATGAGCGGGATGACGCCGATGCGCCCCTGACGGTCATCGTGAATGAGACTTTCGCGCGGAAGTGGTTTCCGAAGGACGAAGCGGTCGGGAAACGGATCACGTTTAGCGATATGCGTAAGCCCGACGTCAAGTGGCTGACGATCGTCGGCATGGTGGGCGACATGCGGCATAACGGGCTCGATGTGGAGCCCAAGCCTGAATATTATTTGCCCCACGGCCAGAACGCCTATCGAAGCATGATCCTCGCCGTCCGGAGCAGCCAGGATCCCCGGGCCCTGACCTCCTCGATCCGGAACGAGATTCGACGGCTCGATCCGGAATTGCCCGCGGCGAATGTCCGCACCCTGGAGGAAGTGACGTCCGAATCGATTGCGCCTCGCCGTCTTTCCGTGACGTTGCTCGCGGTGTTTGCGGCGATGGCGTTGATCCTCGCTTCGGTCGGCATCTACGGCGTGATGTCGTTCCTGGTCGTGCAACGAACGCACGAGATCGGGGTGCGAATGGCACTTGGCGCGCAGCGCGCCGATGTCCTGCGGCTTGTCATCGGCCGCGCCGCCAGGCTTGTGCTCACCGGGATCATGGTCGGTCTGGTGCTTGGTATCATGGCCAGCCAGGCCTTGGGGGCGATGCTTTATAACGTCGGCGCGTTCGATCTAAGCACCTTCATTGGAGTCACCGTCGCCCTTTGCGTCGTCTCGTTAATGGCGAGTTACATTCCGGCCCTGCGAGCGACTCGCGCCGATCCGATGATCGCGCTCGGTCACGGATGAAATGATGAGCGCGTGGATTTCGGTCCCTCCGGAGAAACTGGCGTGAATATACTTTTCCAGGACGTCCGCTACGGGCTCAGAATGCTTCTTAAACACAAGGGCTTCACCGCCGTGGCCGTGATCGCGCTCGGACTCGGCATTGGCGCGAACACCGCTATCTTCAGCCTCGTCAACGGAGTTCTCCTCCGTCCGCTTCCGTTTCCGGACGCGGAACGCATCATTTACTTCGAAGGCAAAAATCCGGCGGCGGGCATTACCACCGAGAGCAACATCTCGTTTCTCGACTTTACGGATTGGTCGCAACAAACCGATCTCTTCGCGAGCACCGCTGCCTACTGGACTGGCAACGCCCAATTTGGCGCGGACGGGGCGGAGCCGGAACGCGTGCCGCGCGCGGGAGTGACGACCGGGTTCTTCTCTGTGCTCGGTATCCAGCCTGTTCTCGGGCGAACGTTCGTTTCCGAAGACGACAAAGGGTGGCCGCAAACCGTCGCGATCATCAGCCACGGCTTGTGGAAACGTCGCTTCGGTTCCGATCCGAACATCATCGGAAAACAAGTTCAGATCAGCGGGAGTTCGATGACCGTCGTTGGGGTAATGCCGCCGGGCTTCGAGTACCCGGAGCAAACCCAAGTTTGGGTGACGAGCGCGGTCAATCTCTCGCAAGAACCGCGCGATAACCGCGTCTGGTCGGCGATCGCGCGGCTGAATACCGGTATCGATCTACAGCAGGCGCAAACTCGTCTCAGCGCCATCAACGCGCGGCTCGACCAGCAGTTTCACGAGACGAACAAAGGCTGGGACGTGTTTCTTTCGACGCTCCACGAACGGCTCGTTCGGGAGGTAAAACCGTCCCTTCTCGCGCTCCTTGGCGCCGTCGGATTCGTGCTCCTCATTGCCTGCGCCAACGTAGCCAATCTCCTCCTCGCCCGCGGCGCCGCGCGGCAAAAGGAAATTGCGATCCGGGCCGCTATGGGCGCGAGCCGCACGCGCGTTCTGCGTCAGATGCTGACGGAGAGCATTCTGCTCTCGGCGATCGGCGGAATCGCGGGACTCGTCCTCAGCATCTGGTTAACCGATCTGCTGACGTCGATGTTGCCCGAAGGCGCACCGCGGTTCGAACAGATCGGGATTGATTATCGCGTCCTGACGTTCGCTCTCGGCGTCTCGGCGCTTACCGGCATTCTCTCCGGCATCGTCCCCGCGCTCCAAGCCTCGAAGCTCGACGTTACCAGCGCATTGAAAGAAGGCGGGCGCAGCGGCGAAGGACATCGCCGGACCAGCGCGCGCAGCCTGCTGTTGATTGGTGAGGTCGCCCTCTCGCTGATGCTGCTGGTCGGCGCGGGATTGCTCATCAAGAGCTTTCTCCGTCTTCAGGAGGTTCGGCCCGGCTTCAATGCGCGCAACGTCCTCAGCGCCGACCTTTCGTTGCAGGGTGCGAAATACAAAGATGATCAGCAATGCGTGGAATTTTTCCGACAACTGACAGAACGGCTGGAAGCGGTGCCCGGCGTGCAGGCGGCGGGAGGCAGCGTCAATCTTCCGCTCAACGCGAGTGGTTATGGGATCGGACGCGGGTTTATTCCGGAAGGCCGGCCGCTCACGGTGGACGAAGCGAAGGACGCGATGTTCTCCACCATCACGGGCGATTATTTTCGCGCGCTCCAAATTCCGTTGCTTTCCGGACGCACCTTCGAACCTCGCGACAATGCTGACGGACCGAAGGTGGTAATCATCAACGAAACCACCGCGAAGCGTCACTTCGGTTCGTCCACCGCGGCGATCGGCAAACGCCTCAGTATCAGGTCTGCATTTCGAGGGCGGCGCCGCGATGAAAAATTCATGCGCGAAATTGTCGGGGTGGTCGGGGACACGAAGACCGGTTCTCTGACCGGCGAGGGCGGCGCGCAAATCTACGTTCCACACGCCCAGGACTCGCAGTGGAATTTCATGGGGCTGGTGATCCGGACGGCCGGCGATCCGGGCGCCTTTGCCACCACCTTGCGACGCGAAGTGCAGGCGCTCGACCAGGACCAGCCCATCTACAACGTCCGCACGATGGACGTCGTCGTCGCGAACTCGTTAGGCACGCGGCGTGTTTCGATGCAGCTCTTTGCCGTCTTCGCGATCGCCGCCTTGCTCCTCGCCGCGCTCGGCATTTACGGCGTGATGGCCTGCTCGGTCACACAGCGCACCCAGGAAAACGGAATTCGAATGGCGCTCGGCGCCCAGAAATCCGACGTGCTCGCGCTCGTGATTCGCCAGGGTATGACGCTGACCGTGATCGGCGTCGCTGTCGGCTTGGCGGGGGCGTTCGCCCTTACGCGCTTGATTGCCAACCTTCTCTTCGGAGTAGCGACGACCGATCCGCTGATTTTTGTCGCAATCCCGTTGTTGCTCCTCTTCGTGGCGCTGGTTGCTTGTTACTTACCAGCACGGCGCGCTGCTCGCCTCGATCCGATCATCGCGCTCGCGCAAAGCTAACCATTTATGTCTATGATCACACTCAAACATCTCGAACGTTTTTACCCGCTCGCGAAGGGCAAGTTTTTTTACGTCCTCCGCGACATCAACCTGGAGGTGAACGAGGGCGACTTCGTTTCCATCATGGGTCCCTCCGGCGCAGGTAAGTCATCGCTGCTCCATGTGCTCGGCATGCACGACCACGCCTGGACCGGCGAATACCATTTCGATGACGTCGCCGTCCACAATCTGAAGCCGAAGGAGCGCGCGACACTTCGAAACGAAAAGATCGGCTTTGTCTTTCAGGCTTATCACCTTCTGGACGATCTGACCGTTTACGAGAACCTCGACATTCCGCTTTCCTATCGGCACGTGAACAAGGCCGGACGCGATTCCATCGTCTGCGACGCGCTGGATCGCTTCCACATTGTCGGGAAAAAGGATCTTTATCCACGCCAGCTTTCGGGTGGGCAGCAACAGCTTGTCAGCATCGCGCGCGCGATGATCGCGAACCCGAAGCTGATTCTGGCCGATGAGCCGACCGGCAATCTTCATTCGGACCAGG
>JBBRMO010000198.1:0-4449 GCA_038230815.1 Chthoniobacterales bacterium | reverse complement strand
GAAACTGTTCGCTGTGCGCGCTCAGGTTAGCCGTTGGAAATCCCAGTTTTCGTCCCAGCTGCTCGCCGCGGATGATGGTGCCGAGGATCGTGTACTCACGGCCGAGCATCTGGGTGGCCTTGACCAGATTCCCGTCAGCCACAGCCTGCCGGATTGCGGTGCTACTCACCACTTCGCCATTCACCTTCACCGCTTCAACCCCGATCACATTGAAGTGATGAATCCCTCCCAGCTTCTTGAGCAGCGCCAGGTTGCCCGCCCGTCCTTTGCCGAACGACCACTCATGTCCGACACAAATCTCCTGGAGCGGCTTCGAGTGCGAGACGAGCTGCATCACAAAATCCTCCGGGCTCGTCTCGGCGAACGTCCGATCGAAATGGAGAATGAGGAGATGGGCCACTCCCAGGTCCCGAATGAGTGCGATCTTGTGCTGCGTCGCGGTCAAGAGATGCGGCGCGTGGTCCGGTCTCAAGATTTTCGCGGGATGCGGATCGAAGGTAACCACCACGGCGGTGCCGCCTGCTTCCCTGGCATGCCGAGCTGAAGTCGAAATAACTTCCTGATGTCCGAGGTGGACGCCGTCGAAAACTCCAATGGCAAGGAAGAGCGGTCCAGGCAGACTGGCGAGGTCGCTGGTTGAACGAAGGACGTTCATGCGAATGACGAAGGACGAATGACGAAGGACGAAGGAATGACAAAGCTCAAATGAGCCACGCCCAACCTGTTGTTGGAATATCGGTCATCGGTCACCGATCCGTCATCCGTCATTTTCCTCACGCGTCTCACGCGCCGCGCATCCGCGAGACTTCCGGTAGCGTCAGGATCCGCGAGAGAATGTCGACCGGATCAGACTTTTGCAATTCGTCCACTGTGATCGCGCCTTCCACGCTGAAGCGCCCCGACTTTACTCGGCGCAAATTCTTGAGGTGGGCGCCGCAGCCAAGCGCTTCCCCAATATCATTCGCATAGGTGCGAACATAAAAGCCCTTGCTGCAAACCACGCTGAAATCGATTTCGGGCGAAGCGATTCGATCGATCGAGTAGCGGTAAACGTGGACCAGTCGCGGCTCGCGCTCGACCGTCTTCCCCTGTCGCGCCAGTTTGTAAAGCGGGACCCCGCCTTGCTTGATCGCGGAAACCATTGGCGGCATTTGGTAGAAATCGCCCGCGTATTTTTCGAATGCCGCCCGGACGGTCCCCTCGTCCAACTCCGGAACCGGCCGCTCCTGGAGCACCTTTCCAGCGCGATCCTGGGTATCGGTTTCGATCCCAAGAATCATCGTGCCGGAATATTCCTTGTCCTCGCTCATCAGGAGGTCCTGAATTTTTGTTCCGCGCCCGAGCGTGAGCAAAAGCAAGCCGGTCGCAATCGGATCGAGGGTTCCGCAATGGCCGACCTTTTTCATTTGGAGACGCCGCCTCACAATGGCGACGACATCGTGCGACGTCATTCCACCCGCCTTGTCGACCAGCAGGACGCCGTCAGGAGTTGCAGTCAACGACATGGCAAATTTCCTTGAGAACTTTTTCTTCTACCTCGGCAAGGGTTCCGTGGACGCGCGCTCCAGCCGCCAGCTTGTGCCCGCCGCCTCCGAATTTTTGGCAGATGGCACAAACGTCGGCCGCTTCTGATTTCGAACGCATGCTCACTCGCACTTTTCCCTCCGACAATTCCTCGAAGAAAACGGCCACGATGACACCCTGGATGGCGCGGAGATGATCAATCAAGCCTTCGTTGTCTTCCGGTTTGGCCTCCAGTTGCGCTGCGGTCTTCAAACTAAGACTGAAAAACGCCACTTTCCCTTGGCCTTCGAAGCGCATGGTGCCGAGAAGCTCGCGCAGTAATTCCGCGCGGCGCCGGGGATAGCTTTCGTAGAGGAGCTGATTGACCCGGCCAACATTAACCCCCCACCTCACGAGATCCGCACCAATCTCGAAGGTGCGCGCGGTCGTGTTTGAATATTGGAATGAGCCGGTGTCGGTCGAAATCGCGACAAAGAGATTTTCCGCAATGGCCTGGTCCATCGGCAGGCCCTGGCTCGTGATCAATTCGAAAAGGATCTGCCCGGTAGCTGGGGCGGTCGGATCAATATAAACCAAATCGCCGTAGCCGGGATTGCTCGGATGATGATCGATGTTGATCCAGGTCCTGGCGTTACGGACAAGTTCCGAGGCGGTCCCGAGGCGCTTCTGGGTCGCGGTATCAAGCGCGATGGCGACGTCGAAGTCCTGCGGTTCTCCCAACGGCGTCTGCAAAAATGCGCCGCCCGGGAGAAAACTATATTTTTCCAAGAGACCATCTTCGTTCCGGACCATCACCTTTTTCCCGAGCTTGGAGAGGGACAGGCCAAGACCGAGCTGGCTGCCGAGAGCGTCGCCATCCGGACGGACGTGGCTCAGCACGGCGAAACTTTCCCCGGAACGTAAAACTGCGCCGATTTCCTCGAAACTTGATTGCGTCATTCCTGCCCGGGCGTTTCTATTTGTTGCAAGATTTCGAAAACGCGGGCGCCGCGCTCGATGGAATCGTCGAGATGAAACACGACCTGCGGCGTGTATTTCAAAGTCACGGCTCTCGCGAGCAGGCTCTGGAGAATCACGCGGTGCTCTTCGAGCTTCGCCATCGCGGCCTCGTGGTTTTCCTTGCCGAAAACACTGACGTAGGCGTGGGCTTGTTTAAGATCTGGCGTGACGTCGACCTGGTTCAGCGTGACCAGCGCGCCCTCGAAACTGATCTCGCGCGTGATGATGCTGCTGAGCTCGCGCTTCAGAAGCTCATTCACGCGGAGTAATCGATGTTTCATGGATTCTAGTAGGGCGAGACTCCATCGAGCCGCCGCTGCGCGCTCCTAAGATCGGCTGGACGGAGTCTCGCCCTACCCAGTTACAGTTTCTGCGCCACGGCCTCGAGCTGGTAGCACTCGATGATGTCGCCGACCTGGTATTCGCTGAAGTCCCCCAGCTTGATGCCGCATTCGAGACCAACCCGGACTTCCTTCACGTCGTCCTGGAAACGGCGGAGCGTTGACAACCCGCCATCGTAAACCGGCTGGCGCCGCCGCAAGACCCGGGCGCGGGCGGTGCGGGCGATTCGGCCGTCGGTGACCAGACAGCCGGCAACGAGGCCCCTGCTTAGTTTGAAAATCTGCTTCACCTCGGCGTGGCCGATGACAGTCTCGCGATGCTCCGGATCGAGCATGCCGGCCATCGACTCTTTTATTTGGTCGATCAGCTCGTAAATAATGCTGTAAAGCTTGACCTGAACGCCTTCGCGTTTCGCCGCTCCCACGGCCATGCTCTCGACCTTGATGTTGAACCCGATCACGACCGCGTTCGATGCGCTCGCGAGCAGAATGTCAGATTCGGAAATCGGCCCGACGCCGGCGTGAATGATTTCGAGATCGATTTTCTTGCTCTCGATTTGGCCGAGCGCGCCGGTGAGCGCTTCCAGTGAACCCTGCGCGTCGCATTTAAGGACAATCCGCAGATGTTTCTTGCCGTCGGCGGCTTCGAGCAAACTTTCCAGAGTCGCGCGTTGCGGCGCAGTCAGTTTATCCGCGCGGCGGCCAAGCAGGCGTTCTTCGCCCAACACTTTTGCCGACCGTTCCGATTCCATCACGAGAAATTCATCGCCGGCGTGGGGCAGGCCGCTGAACCCCAGCACTTTCACGGGAGTCGACGGGCCGGCTTCCTTGAGCGGTTTGCCGCGATCGTCGATGAGCGACTTCACTTTGCCCGCATAATCGCCGCAAATGAATGGGTCCCCGATCGTCAGTGTCCCCATTTGCACAATGACCGTGGCCGTGGGACCCCGGCCCGGTTCTACCTGCGCTTCGATGACGGTGCCGCGGGGTGTCGCGGTCGGAGATGCTCTCAGTTCCATCACTTCGGCCTGCAACGCCATCATCTCGAGGAGATGGTCGATCCCGGTGCCCTTCGTGGCGGAAACTTCGCAGACGATTGTGTCGCCGCCCCAATCTTCAGGACTGAGCTCGCGTTCCTGCAATTGCTTCTTCACCCGGTCGAGGTTCGCTCCGGGCAAATCGATCTTATTGATCGCCACCATGATCTTCACGTGAGGCGCGGCTTTGGCGTGGCTGATCGCTTCGAGCGTCTGGGGCATCAGGCCATCATCGGCTGCGACCACGAGCACCACGATGTCCGTCACGTGCGCACCGCGGGCGCGCATTGCCGTAAAAGCGGCGTGGCCCGGTGTATCCAGAAAAGTTATCCGCGAACCTTTGTAATCGACCGTGTAGGCGCCGATGTGCTGCGTGATTCCGCCTGCTTCGCCGGCAGCCACGCGGGTCTTGCGGATCGCATCCATTAAAGAGGTCTTTCCGTGATCGACGTGGCCCATGAACGTGATGATCGGGCCCCGGACCTTAAGTTCTTCCTCCTTTTCGATGACCGGCGGCGGTGGCGCGACCACGACCTGTTCGACTTTGT
>JBBRMO010000197.1:0-4469 GCA_038230815.1 Chthoniobacterales bacterium | reverse complement strand
GGTGCGGAATCTCGTAAAGCGCGTGGCCGAGTTGGAATCGCATTCCGGTTCCGCGAAAGCAACTGCGACCGAGTCGATCGTATCATCGGCCCCGGTTCCTTTCTCGCCGCCGGCAGTGAAAGAAGCGATTTCGCCCGTCCCTCCAGTAATTCCCTCGAGTCCTGCGCGCTCGCCTTCCCCTCCGCCGCCGATTCCACTCGCCCCTCCGCCCCTGCCGCTGCCGCCCGCCAAGCCCTTCGATTGGGAGGCGTTCTTCGGCGTAAAGCTTTTCGCCTGGATCGGCGGGTTCGTTCTCTTCCTCGGGATCGTGTTTCTGGTAAAATACTCCTTCGAGAACAATCTCATCACACCTTCGATGCGGGTCGCGATCGGGACAGTTCTTGGAATCGGTCTCGTCATCACGGGCTGGTTCACCGCGGTGCGGAATTATCGCGTCTCCGGTCAAAGTCTCTGCGCCACCGGGGTGCTTGTTCTTTATGGCAACATTTTCGCGGCGCATGTTTTCTACCACCTGGTCGCGCTCGTCCCCGCGTTCGCATCGATGGCGGTCGTAACCGCTGCCGCTTTCTTCCTCGCGATCCGTCTGAACGCGCAGGTCGTAGTCATCCTTGGTCTGCTCGGGGGATTTCTCACCCCAGTCCTTCTTTCGACCGGTGTCGATAACCCCACTGCTCTCTTCGGCTACATCGCGGTCCTGAACATCGGGGTTGCGGCGGTCGCCTTGCGCAAACGCTGGGACTATCTCGTCCTTCTGGCCGCGGCCGCCACAATCCTGATGGAGTTCGCCTGGGCCGACAAATTCTTCGCGCCGCCCAAGGCGAACGTTGCCATTGCGATTTTCCTCGGATTCGAAGCTCAATTCCTCGCCATCCTCGTGCTCGCCCGCCGCTTTAACTCGGCGGTGAATTGGACCGCGCGTTCCGCGATCGCAATGGGTCTGGCGGCGCTGACCTGGGGATTCTGTCTCCTGAGTTATCCCGAGTTTGGGGTGCGCCCTGGCTTTCTTTTTACCTACATTTTCCTCGCCGAGACTGGACTCCTCGGTCTCGCGCTTTTCGTTTCCAGGCCGGCGCTTCTTGTGCCTCTCAGCGGAGGAATCGTCTTTGCCTTCCTTGGAATCTGGACGGGAAATTATCTGACGAGTGCGCTCCTCTGGTGGGCCCTGGGCGGCTACGTGGTCTATTCGATTCTGCACGCCGGCTTCGCGGTCTGGCCCAGGACGGCGGAGACGGAGCCGGCAAAAGCGAGTTGGCAAAGTTATCTTCCTCTGCTGCCGCTCGTCTTAATCTGGATCTGCGTCGGCCGGAACGAAACGTCCACCGGTATCTGGCTCTGCCTGTTCCTTCTCGACTTTGTCGCCGTCGGCGTCGCGGTCGTTCGGCGATCCGTTCCCGCGATCGCGGTTGCCGTGGTTCTGACTTTCCTCGCGGCGTTGCTCTGGATTTCAAACGCCACGCCCGACCTCGATCTGCGGTCGTTCCTGATCGTGGCCGCTGGATCGGGCGCGTTCTTTTTCTCGGCATCGCTCTTTGCCGCGAAGCGTTTTTTTCCCGAATCCAGGAATGCACAGCGGAACATTCCCGCTCTCGCCGTTTCGTTGCCGTTCATTCTCCTGCTCACGGCGATGACGAAGCTGTCGGCCGTCAATCCCACGCCTTATTTCATCACGGCATTTTTTCTTTCGGTGCTTCTGCTCGGGCTTGGAGTCGTCGCCCGCACGAGCTGGATTGCACTAATCGCCCTCGTCTTCTCGTGGCTGCTCCAGTGCGAATGGCATTCTTTGCATTACACCACCAATTTCGCTGGCTACGGCCCGATCGCGTTTGACTGGCACCTCGCGTTTTTCCTTCTCTTCTTCGGTTTTCCGTTTTTCTCGCCGGGCGACAGCAAGTCGCTGCCGTGGGCGATCGGCGCGCTGGCGGGACCCCTCCAATTCGGGCTCCTTTACGAAATTATCTCCAGGGTGTTCCCCGGTTTCCGCAACGGCCTCGTGCCGGCCGCATTCGTTTTACCCTACGCTGCCGGAGTTTGGTTCCTGGTCCGGAAACGACAGGCTGATCCGGCTTCCGGCGACGCGCGCCTCGCCTGGCAGGGTGCAGCAGTTCTCTTTTTCGTCACCCTCATTTTCCCCATCCAGTTCGATCGCGAATGGATCACGCTCGGATGGGCGCTGGAAGGCCTCGCCCTCATCTGGTTGTTCCGTGTCATTCCCAATCGCGGCCTTCGGTATGTCGGCGTGGGCTTGCTCTTTCTCGCCTTTGTCCGGCTCGCGTTGAATCCGGCTGTGCTCGACTATCACCGGCGGACGGCGACGCTGGTCTGGAACTGGTACCTCTACGCCTACGGCATCACGATCGCGTGCCTGTTCGTGGGCGGCTGGCTCTTTCGTCCCCCCCGCGTTTCAAATTTCGAGCGAACTTCACCGACATTGCTCTACTCGTTAGGCGCGATCCTGACTTTCCTTCTCCTCAACATCGAGATCGCCGATTATTTCTCGATCGGGCCGACCCTCACCTTTTCTTTCTCGGGCAATTTTGCGCGCGATATGACTTATTCCATTGCCTGGGCCCTTTACGCCTTCGCTCTCCTCCTCATCGGCATGAGGCAAAAAACGCGCTGGGTTCGCTATTCCGGCGTCGCGCTCCTTGTCGCCACCCTGGCGAAGTTATTCCTTCACGATCTCAGCAGCCTTAACCAGCTCTACCGCATTGGCGCCTTTATTGGCGTCGCGATTATCCTGATCGTCGCGTCCTTCGTGTATCAGCGTTTCCTCGTGCCGAAACAGCCCAGCGCATCTCGACCTTAGCGCGTGATCGCGGCGATTTTTGGGGAGCGCAGGCTGCCAGCCTGCCCGTCTCGGCAGCTTGCCGAGACGCTGCTCGACTGTTCGACGGGTGAAAACGTTGATCGTCGATAGGTATTGCCGGCAAGCTGCCGGCAACTGCAGGCTGGCAGCCTGCGTTCCCCACTGCGGCGGCGCACCGGCATGAATTCGCTTTCGGAATTCCCGCGTCGCTGTTCAGTTGGCTGCGTGAAAGAAGAGGCAACCCCAACCAGACGCGTCAGTACGCGCGCCACCGGCATCGTAGGTGTCGCCATTTTGTGCAGCCGTGTGCTCGGGTTGCTCCGGGAAGTGATTTTTGCCGCGCTCTTCGGCGCTTCGCGCAACATGGACGCGTTCCTGACCGCATTCCGCGCCCCCAACATGTTGCGCGATCTCTTCGCCGAGGGCGCCCTCTCCACTGCTTTCATCACCACCTTCTCGCGCCGCATCGCTACCGAAGGTGATGAGTCCGCGTGGCGTCTGGCCAGCAAAGTCGCCACTCTCACGGTCGTTTTCATGAGCGCACTGACGGTGCTCGGCATCATTGGCGCGCCGTTCCTGATCGAGATTCTCGCACCGGGATTCCCGCCCGAGAAAGCGGCGCTCACGATCCGGCTCACCCAGGTCATGTTCCCGTTCATCCTCCTCGTTTCGCTCGCTGCCCTCGCCATGGGAATGTTGAACGCAAAAAATGTATTCGGCATGCCGGCCATGGCCTCGAGTTTTTTTAATCTGGGTTCAATCGTTGGGGGGGTCACACTCTGCTATTGGCTGGATCCGCAAGTCGACTGGCGCCATCCGCACTTCGGCGAGCGCGGTCTCTTGGGTTTGGCGATTGCCACTCTCATCGGCGGCCTCCTTCAGCTGATGGTGCAGTTCCCCTCGTTAGGCCGGGTCGGTTTTCGTTTTCGGCCTGATTTCAACTGGCGCGATCCCGGGGTGCGCACCATCCTCGTCCTGATGGGACCCGCGACTATTGCGGCCAGCGCGGTCCAGGTGAATGTCCTGATCAACAGCGTTTTCGCATCCAAACTCGGTGATGGGCCGATTACCTGGCTCAACATCGCGTTTCGCCTGATGCAATTGCCGCTCGGCATTTTTGGAGTCGCGATCGCGACCGTGACGCTCCCACTCGTTTCACGCAGCGCCGCCCTCGGAAACAAAGTCGAGTTTCGCGGTGCCCTCGCGCACGCCATGCGGCTCGTCATGCTCCTCACTATTCCCTCCGCGATCGGCCTCATCATCCTGGCGGAACCAATCATTGCCCTGATTTATCAGCACGGACGTTTCACCGCGGAGGCGACGCTCCACACTGCGGAAGCTCTCCGCTTCTACGCCATCGGACTGGTCGGCTACTCCGCGGTCAAAGTCCTGGCACCGGCATTCTACGCCCTCGACAAACGAAATCTGCCGATGCTGGTCAGCCTTTTTTCCATCGCCGTGAACTTCTGTCTGAACTGGTTCTTTACTCTGAACCTGGGCCTTGGTCATCGGGGCCTTGCGCTTTCCACCAGCCTCGTCGCGATCACAAACTTTCTGATTCTTTACGCCATGATGCGCCGTTACACGGGCCGCCTCGAGACCGCGCTGATGATCAGGACCTTGCTCAAATTGTTCTTTGCCGGAGTGCTTCTCGCGGCGGTCT
>JBBRMO010000196.1:0-4498 GCA_038230815.1 Chthoniobacterales bacterium | reverse complement strand
TTTCCTTCGACAAGGCGGAGGACAAGTCCGCCTGCTCAACAGGCGAGATCGCCGAAGGTCCTACCAGCCAAAGGCGGTCGCCGCCGCCGCCAATTTCCTTGTTTCCACAACCGAGCTTCTTCACACCCTCGCGCATCTTCTCCAGGCCGATCCGGCGGGCCAGTTCCTGGTAAATCGCGACATTCGAAATTTTGATAGCGTCCCACAGATTCATGTCCTGCTCCCACGCCTTGATTCGCTGAGGTTTCCCGCCATAAGGCGGCACTTCATCCGCGTCCTTCACGGCACCTGCATCCAGACCTATAGGAGAGTTTGCGATCTTAAAGGTCGAGGCTGGGATAAATCGTTGTTCCGCTCGCGTCTCGTTTGAAACGCAGCAAGTCTCCTTCGAAGGATCGAGCAAGACGAAAGCCCCCTCCAGTCCCTGTCCCTTGAAGATGGCAGCAAGCTCGGGAACCTCCTGAAAACTCCTGGCGAAAAGTTCCTGCCACGCTCCAAGCAGGAGAATCGGGCAGGCGAACAATCGGGACATCAGCTTGTCCGCTTTTCTTCGAAATCAATCAGTTCCGGGATCGTGACTATGTCGGTGCGTTCGGAAACTCCGCATTTTTCTTTCTGCTCTTCCAGGAGCGAGGTGGCGAAATCGTTCCAACCCAGTTTCGAAACAAAGGCGTTCCAAACCGTCAGATCGCCCTGGTTAAGCCGGCGGCCATTTAGGTAGCACCATTCCAGAATTTCTTCATCGGTTCCGCTCTTCAGGACGCGTTCGCGCAAAACCCCATAGTTGATCCGGAGAAAGTTGGCGCAGGCTCCATCAGCGGTTTGGGACCTGCCGAGGTTGGTGTGGTAATCCTCGGGCAGTTCTCCGCGACCGTGAAGACGAATCTTGTCCAGCATCCGCGGGAAATACATCATTCCACCCGTCATTTCCTTGGGACTTTTAGGGTAAACGCTCATCCCCGATTTCTCCACCCTGTTCGGGCGATCTCCAAATACTTTCGCTTGAGCCGTTCGAAAGCGCCATGGGGATGGAAATTTCGCCGCTCTTACCCCTGCGATTGACTTTCGGGCAATGGATACACGAAAGTTCGATGATGGACTGCCCGTTCAAGAGCGATAAGGAGCCCGCCTACTACGGCAGTTACCTCGCGGTGGACCAGCTTCTCGCGTTGCAGGCGCCTCTCAGCCTCATCGAGGGAAAGCTTCACGCCCACGACGAGATGCTCTTCATAATCATCCATCAGACCTACGAGCTTTGGTTCAAACAGATCCTGCACGAATTGAATGCTTGCTGTGAAGTTCTCCGGAAACCGTCGGCTGATGATGATGGTCCGGACATGAACGTGGTCGTTCATCGTTTGAAACGAATCGTGGAAATCTGGAAGCTCCTGAACCAGCAGGTGGATGTCCTGGAAACAATGACGCCGCTCGATTTCCTCGATTTCCGCTCGAGCCTCGAAGGTGCTTCGGGATTTCAAAGCACGCAGTTCCGCCAGATTGAAGCCACGCTCGGTTTGCGGATGGAGCATCGGTTCCGGCCGGACTACTACAAGCACACCGAGATGGGGGGTTTTAACACGGCGGACTACCAGACCATTGTCGACGCGGAAGGGGGAATATCGCTCCTGCGGTTGGTCGAGCGGTGGTTAAACCGAATGCCTTTCTTCGACGATTCGTTCTGGCAGACCTGGGATGGAGAACATTCCGGCCCGGTTGATCCCGGGACGGCGAAGTTCTGGACCCACTACCGAAAGCTTTACGAAGCGAGTCTTTCGGAACGGGATGAAACAGCCGATCTTCTTTCCAAGTTCGACCACACTTTTTTCAAGACTGGCGCGGGTGATTTTTCGCCGGCTTCGTTGCGGGCGGCCCTTTTCATCATGCTTTATCGCGACGAACCGCTCTTCCGCCTGCCGTTCGCGCTCCTGAATACCTTGATCGAAATTGACGAACAACTTGGCAACTTCCGTTATCGCCATCTCCAGATGGTTCGGCGAATGATTGGGACGAGGATCGGAACTGGCGGAAGCAGTGGCGAGCAATACCTGCAAGGGGCCGTGAATAAGAACTACATCTATAAGGAGCTGGCAGGTATCATAACCTACCTGATCGAGCGAAGAAATCTCCCGCAGTTACCGGAGAGATTGCATCAGGCTTTACGCTTTGGTTCCAAGTAGTTGTCGCCGAACCTAAGCGCCTGGAGCCGCTTCGCTGCGCGATAATATTTTACACTAATCCCTGGTCCATCATTGCATTGGCGACCTTGAGGAAGCCGGCAATGTTGGCGCCGTTCACGTAATTTCCAGGCGTGCCGTACTTCTCGGCGGTCCGGTGACACACCTCATGGATCGTCTTCATGATGTTAAAGAGGCGTCCATCCACTTCTTCCCGGGTCCAGGAGATCCGCATGCTGTTCTGGGCCATTTCCAAACCCGAGGTCGCCACTCCACCTGCGTTCGCCGCTTTGCCGGGACCGAAAAGGATATTGGCGGCCAGGAACTGGTTTACGCCGTCGATGGTCGTAGGCATGTTAGCCCCTTCCGATACCACATAGACGCCGTTGCGGAGAAGGTTCCCGGCGTCCTTTCCGTTGATCTCGTTCTGCGTCGCGCTTGGAAAGGCGCATTCGGCTTTGTGATCCCAAAGTGGATTATGGTCCAGCTTGGCATCGACGGGAGTGAAAGTAGCTCCTTTGTATTTATCGGCGTATTCGCCGATCCGGCCGCGCCGGGTATTCTTCAAATCCATGAGGAAAGTGAGCTTCTCGCGATCGATGCCCGCTTCGTCGTAGATGTAACCGGTCGAATCCGAGAGAGTGACGGCCCGGGCGCCTAACGAAATCAACTTATCCACCGTGTATTGCGCGACATTGCCGCTCCCGGAAACCAGGCAGCACTTGCCTTTGAGCTCCTCCTTGCGGGTCTTGAGCATCTCTCCCGCGAAGTAAACCGCGCCGTAGCCGGTCGCTTCAGGGCGGATAACGGAGCCGCCCCAGGTCAGTCCCTTGCCAGTCATGACTCCGGTGAACTCGTTCCGGAGCCGTTTATACATCCCGAACAGGAATCCGATCTCGCGCGCGCCCACCCCGATGTCGCCGGCCGGCACGTCCGTGTCGGGGCCAATATGGCGAAACAATTCGCACATGAACGCCTGGCAGAAGCGCATCACTTCGCTGTCACTCTTCCCTTTCGGATCGAAATCGGCGCCGCCCTTGCCGCCACCCATGGGCAAGGTGGTGAGCGCATTCTTAAAGACCTGCTCGAAGGCGAGGAACTTCAGAATGCCGAGATTGACGGACGGATGAAAACGCAATCCGCCCTTGTAAGGTCCGATCGCGCTGTTCATCTGGATGCGAAATCCACGATTCACATGCAGCTCCCCATCGTCGTCCTGCCACGGCACGCGAAACATGATCACGCGCTCGGGCTCAATGATTCGCTCGATGATTTTCGCCTTCCGGTATTCCGAATGTTGATCGAGGACGAGCGCGAGCGATTCGACCACCTCCTGCACGGCCTGGTGGAACTCCGGTTCACCCGGGTTCTTGGCCTTAACTTCTGCCATTAAAGCGGAGACATCGTATTTCATGGAGTGCTTGCGAAGGCGCTGCGTTTCTCGAGCCGCGGATGTTTTTAGAGTGAAGCGCGCCGGGCGGCGAGGGACGATTTAGTTGCGCCATCCCATATCGTGGACCAGCGCGAAATATCTTTCATGAACGGAGCGAGCGTAGGCAGGATGCTGCGAAACAGAAGCAAAATCTTTGACCTATCGCCCGCCCGGTCAATAATCGAGATCAACCCAACCTACTTATGTCCGACACACTGAAGAATACCGCCCCTGATCTCACGCAACGCCCACCGCGCAGTCCGCGCTGCCGGCTCGGGGGTTATGCCATCCTGCCCCGTCTGCTCGACAAGGGGCGCGCCACCATCGCCGGGACGAACGGTGAGTTTACCTTCGACGCTCCGCTCGATCAGCATCTCAAGGATTTCCTCGGCCTCGATCTTGTGGCCCTGAGGGAGCAATTGGCCGCGGGGAAAGGCGACGGTGAAATCCTGGAATGGATCAACGCCAACGCGAAACATATCCGCTCGGCCTGGGAGATTGACCAATGGAGCGGCTTCATGGACCGCCGCGGTCCGAGTGGCGACGTCGAAACCCTGCAAATCTTCGCCGAGTTCGTTGGCAAGTTTTCGAAAGACCGCGAAGACATTAGGAGTTGGTTCGACCTCGTCGATCTCGACGACCACGTAACCTTCGGTGGCAAACCCTGAACCTTCGGCCCGGTAGGGCGAGACGTCGGGTTAATAGGATAAGACGTGAAACAGAGACCTCGATCCCCGATCTCAACTCGCGCCGGCCGCACGGAATTCCCCACGGGCGGCTACTCGTGGCAGACGGGTTTGACGCTGAGCTTCCCGCTTTTCGGCGGAGGGCCGACGTCGACTTATTACGCCGTGAAGGCGGCCAATCGAAGCCTCGACAAGGCCGAGCAGGA
>JBBRMO010000195.1:0-4537 GCA_038230815.1 Chthoniobacterales bacterium | reverse complement strand
AACGCGGCGCCGATTACGACGAGGATGCCAATGCCAGAGAGCGGGCTGTTGGATGAGCCAATCAGGCCGGCCATGTAACCGCAGACTGCCGAGACGAAGAAACTCATCAAAACGACATAGAAAACGCCCCCGATCACGAGCGTTGTGACGTGGGAGCCGAGCCCGCTCGTGTTTGCGAAATAACCGAGCACCCAACCGATTGGAACCATGCAGGCCAGCGTGACAAGGCCGACGATGCCGATCGGAATGTCGCGCTCAGTGATCGGCAAAGTGTCTGCTTTCCCGGCCTTGCGCGCCCGGGACGCGGCCATGGCGCCGGCCAAACCGCTGACGACAGGTTTCACGAGCTTTAGCAGGGTCCAGATGGCGGAAACGCCAATCGCCCCGGCGCCGATGAAACGCACTTTGTGACTCCAGGTACTTTGCGCGAGGGCCCCGGCAGCAGTCGTTAGATCCCCCGTGAGCGCGGAGTAGTGCGGCACGAGCCAACCCCAGCCAATGCCGGCGCCGATAAGCATGGCGAGGCCGACGGACAGTCCACAAAGGTGGCCGATCGCGAGCAGGGCGAAGGAAAGGGAGAAATCATAACCGCTCACCGCGCCGCGCTTACCGATACGGAAGGTCTGGGCGACATCCGCCGCGAAGAGTTGGGTCGCGACGACGACGGCAAAGACCGCGGCCACGATTGATCCCCACATCACGGCGAGCAGGCCGGCGCGACTGTGTTCGACTTCGGCCGCGTTTTCCTTATCGCCGCCACTGCCTATCTTGAGCACTTCGGCGCACGCGACGCCTTCCGGATACGGCAGATCGGAGTTTGTCACCAACGCGCGGCGAAGTGGGATTGAGTACATCACGCCGAGGATGCCGCCCAGGGCGCAGATCAGAAACGAGATCCAGAACGGGAATCCAGTCCACCAGCCGATCATGATCAAACCCGGCAGGACGAAGATGATCGACGACAAAGTGCCCGCGGCTGACGCGACGGTTTGGACAATGTTATTTTCCTGAACGGTTGCATTTTTGAAGCTGCGAAGGATGGCCATCGAAATCACCGCGGCCGGAATCGAGGTCGAAAAAGTCAGCCCGGCTTTCAGCCCGAAATAAACATTGGCCGCCGTGAAGACCAACGTGATGATCACGCCGACGATTAGTCCGCGAACCGTGAGTTCAGGACGTTTTTTCTCGTTGACGTCGCCGTTCGCGTTCATGGCCGGAGCAAAGCGATTCCTCGGATGGAATGCAACAGGAAAGCGCGAGGTAGGGTTCGCTGCCGCGCGTCGCCCTGCAACGGAGTGCGCGATCCGCCGTTGCGAAACTTTCCGCTTCCTGACAAACTCGGGCGCGCGTAAGGGAACGCAGCGGTAGCGTTAGATTTGATCAGAATGAATGATGACTCGAAACAGTGGAGCAAGCTGCTCCAATCGATCGCGAAAGGGGTAGTGATCCCGATCGTCGGGCGCGATTTGCTTCGGATCGAGATCGGGGGGAAGTCGCAGTTGCTTTACGAGTACCTGGCAGCGCGTCTTGCTGAGGAGCTCGAGGTCGAGGAATGCGATCCCTGCTCCAGCATCGACCAGGTTGTCGCCGCGTATCTCAACGCCAGCCGGCGGAATTCCCGCGACGACGTCAACGTCAAGACTTTCGAAATTCTCAATCAGCTTCGCGATGCAAACGGACAGCTGCCGGTGCCCGAACCGCTAAGGAAGCTGGCGACGATCGACCCGCTCCGCCTGTTTCTCAGCACGACCGTTGATTCTCTTCTGGCGAAGGCGCTCGGCGCGCCAGCCGATCACGTTTTTGCCTATGCGCCGAATTCAGCGCTCGCCGACATCCCGCGCGATTACACGCGCTCTCCGCACCGGGTGGTTTTTCATCTCTTCGGGAAAATTTCCGGGATCCCCGATAGCGCATTGATCGATGAGGAGACTCTTGAGTTCATTTGGAAGCTGCACGAAGAATCCATGTCCGGCCGGCTGGCGAATCTCTTCGACGAGTTGCGAACCAAACGCCTGCTTCTTATCGGCAACGCCCATCCGGACTGGCTGGCGCGCTTCTTCGTGCGATTGAGCCGGCGCGACCGGCTCTACAGCGGCAACGAGGCGCGCGAGTTCGTCGCGGACGGCGCGGTCGTGGCCGATCTCCATTTGCGCGATTTCCTCGAAAACTTCAGTCCGCAGACAAAATCGTTCGGCGTGGCGAATCCGATCGAATTCGTGGACCAGCTCGCCGAAAAATGGGACGCGTTCGCGGACAAACCGGCCTCGGCCGAGGTGCACGCGAGCGTCATTTCAAAAAAACCGCCCGCCGTCTTCGTCAGCTACGCGAGCCAGGACGTGGAATCGGTCGAACGCTTACAAAGCAGCCTCGGAACCGCGGGTCTCGACGTCTGGTTCGACAAAGGCCGGCTTGGCTCGGGAGATCCCTGGTGGCCAGTGATCGAGCAGAACATTGCGAGCTGCGATGTTTTCGTCCCGGTCATTTCCGCGAACACGAACAAGCGCGACGAAGGCATCTTCATCCGGGAATGGAACCGCGCCCTGGAGCGATTGCGCGACATGGACCGGGCGACGGCGCGGCTGATCCATCCGGTGATCATCGATGATACGCCGGAGAATGCGGTAAGCTTCAGTGGGTTTCGCGATTTTCATTACACCCGCGCGAGTGGAGGGGAAGCAAAGCCCGAGTTCATCAAGGCGCTCACTGACATCGTGCGCGAACGTCGTCTGAAGGCCGCTGCTCAATGAACGATTCCGGGGCCGATCGGGCCGACGCGCAGCATCCCTGGATCGGGCTCGCTTCTTTCACGGAAGCCGACCGCAGCTTTTTCGCCGGCCGCGGCGATGAGATTGAGGATCTGGTTCGGCTCGTGCGCCGCGATACGCTGACCCTGCTCTACGGCGTATCGGGCTTGGGAAAAACCTCGCTGATGCAGGCAGGTCTCTTTCCCGCGCTTCGCGAGGAGAACATGCTGCCGGTCCCGATCCGGCTCGATTACCTGGAAGGCGCGCTTCCGCTCGCTCATCAGATCCTCAATGCCATTACGGTCGCTGCCATCGGGGCGAAGGTGGAAGCTCCCCAGCCCCGCCCGGACGAAACCTTGTGGGAATATTTTCATCGCGAGGGGAACCACTTCTGGAGCTCGCGGAACGACCTCGTCACGCCCTTCCTCGCGTTCGATCAATTCGAGGAGTTTTTCACGCTGGGTCGCGAGACGCCGGCACGCACTGCGCAAGCGGCCGCCTTCATTGTGGAGTTGGCCGATCTGATTGAAGATCGTCCCCCTGCCGCGCTCCGCGACGATCCTTCGCGAACGAAAGGGTTTAACTTCAAGCCGGCGCCACTCAAGGTGCTGCTCGCGATGCGCGAGGACTACCTCGCGGACCTCGACCGCATCCGCTCGCATTTCCGCGCGCTCGGCCAGAACCGACTTCGCCTTCTCCCGATGGGTGAGAAACAGGCGCGACAGGTTATCGCTCTGGGCGCGCCGTTGCTCGCTCCGGGTGTCGAAGATCGCATCGTCCAATACGTCGCGGGCGGCGCGGCGGACGCGGACGAGATCACGGTAGCTCCGGCGCTGTTGAGTCTGGTGCTGCGCGAACTAAACGAGCGGCGGCTGACGCGCGGCCCGGAAGCGAGGATCACCCCGGACCTGCTCGACGTAGAGCAGCACAAGATTTTTGAGGACTTTTACCTTCGAACGCTGGCGGATTTTCCACCGGGGGTGCGGCTCTTTATTGAAAACGAGCTTCTGACCGCAAGCGGGCATCGCAACAGTTGCGCTTTGGACGATGCCTTGACCCGGCCCGACGTGACACTTCCTGTCCTGAATGAGTTAGTAAATCGAAGACTGCTCGCCTACGAGGACCGTCACCACACCCGGCGGGTTGAGCTGACGCACGACGTTCTCGTTCCGGTAATCAAGGCGAGCAGGGATTCGCGTCTAACCCGGGAAGCTTTGGCTCAGGCGGAGCGTCTTCGTGCGGAACAAATAGCGCAGCGACGCAAGCAACGCGTCACCCTGGGCATAGCTTGCGCCCTGGCTGTCGCCCTCGTCGCGACGATCTGGGGTGGTTACTTTCTCTTCGTTCAGGAACATCAGGTTTACTTTAGAGAGTTCACGAAACGCAATGGTTTCCCTGTCGGTAGTATCCCGATCTCCGAGGCGGACGCCCGGCATTACGCGATCTCTTATTTGCTCGTGCATAAAGGAATCACCCGCGAAGGCTGGCGGATTCATTGGAAACCCGCCTTCAAAATGGTGGCGGTCGATTCGCGACTAAAACCTACAACCAACCATTCCATTGGGACCTACCTCTGGAGAAAAGATTCCGATAGCGGCGATACCGAAAGCGGCCAATCGCAGGTCCGGGCGGAACGGCTGGGTCTCCAAACTGTCTGCCAGTGGGAGTTTGTCTCGAACGCGAACGGCGAGATCATTTACGAGCGCGCCCTCGATCGCGACGGCAAGATGGTATTTGGCTTCATCTACTCGCCGCCCGGCTCCGGCCCGGCCGACACTCGCCTGGCTCGCTTT
>JBBRMO010000194.1:0-4591 GCA_038230815.1 Chthoniobacterales bacterium | reverse complement strand
GTCCGAGCAGGTCGACTTTCACGATGCCGAGGTCTTCGCAATCGTCCTTGTCCCATTGCGCGACGACGCGGCCGGGCATGGAGGCATTTTCGAGCGGGACAAACGAACTGAGTTTCCCCTGGCAAATGATCATGCCACCCGAATGCTGACCGAGATGCCGTGGTAATCCGTAAATGGATTGATAGAGGGAAATAAATGCGGGCATGCGGGGATGCGCTTTCGGGAGACCGGCCTGCTCGATTTGCGCGGTGAGATCGAGCGTGTGCGGAAAATCGCCACTGGCGAAGAGGTGAGAGAAGCGATCGAGAATGTTGGGTGAGAAGTTCAACGCTTTGCCGATCTCGCGCGCCGCGCTCCGACCGCGATACGTGATGACGTTCGCGGTCATGGCCGCGCCGTGTTTGCCGTAACGGCGGTAAACTTCCTGGATGACGCTCTCCCGCCGTTCGCCGCTCGGCAGGTCGAGATCGATATCGGGCCATCCCTTCCGGCTTTCGCTGAGGAAGCGCTCGAAGACCAGATTGTTGCTGACCGGATCGACCGGCGTGATCCCGAGGCAATAACAAACGGCGCTGTTCGCCGCGCTGCCGCGACCCTGGACCATCACGTTGTGTTCCCGGCAAAAATTAATGATGTCCCAGACAATCAAAAAATAGCCGGAGAATCCGAGCCGCCGGATGAGGCTCAATTCTTCCTCCAGCTTCCGTTTCACCGCGGTGCTGATTGAGGTGTAACGCTGTTGCGCGCCGAAGAGGGTGATAGTGCGCAGGAACGAATTCATGTCGTGTCCGTCGGGAACGGGGAAGGAAGGGAATTCGTAGCCGATATTTTCGAGGGAAAATTCCAGGCGGTCCGCGAGGCGGACAGTATTTTCGATGGTATCGAGACGATCGGAGAAGAGGGCGCGCATTTGCGCGTCGCTCTTCAGATGTCGCTCGGCGTTTTGAGTCAGGCGTTTGCCGGCCTCATCGAGATGGGTGTGCTCCCGGATGCAGGTGAAAACATCGAGGACCTGACGGCCATGGGGACGTGCGTATTGAACCCCGTTCGTGGCGATAACCTGGAGGCGATGTTGCTCCGCCAGATCGCAGAGCTGCTGATTGACCCGATCTTCGCCGCGCAGGAAGTGTCGCTGGATTTCGACGCAGACGTTTTCGCGGCCGAAAAGGTCGATCAAAGATTGGGCGAGGTGCGAAGAACTCCGGGGAGCGCAGACTGCCAGCCTGCCCTGTCCGGCAGCTTGCCGGACGGAAGGATTGCTCTTGCGCGTCCTCCGCGAAGATGTTTGCGGCAGGCTGCCGCAAACTGGAGGCTGGCAGCCTGCGCTCCCCGATCCAAATAACGCGACTAATCCTTCGGCGAATTCGGGCCACTCGCTCCACTGCACGGCGCACTCGCCTTTCGCGCTGCGGAGATGCGCCTGGGTGAGCAGTTCGCACAGATTTTTGTAGCCGGTTCGATCCTTCACCAGCACGGGCACCACGCTCCCGTCTTCCATCGTCAATTCGGCGCCGACAATCGGACGCACCCCTTTTCCGCGCGCAGCGACGGAAAATCGCTGGGCACCATAGACACCGTTGCGATCGAGCAAGGCCATCGCCGGCATCTTCAACGTGGCTGCGGCCTCAGCTAAATTTTCGGGAAACGATCCTCCACGAAGAAAACTGAAGGCACTGCACGCGTGGAGTTCGATGTACGGCATACGAGAACAAAAGGGCGGCCATGCTAAAATCCGCCCTCACCCAAGCTCTCTCCCAAAGGGCAAAGGAGATGAGACGACGATGCCTTGGTTTGGTAGGGCGAGACTCCGTCGAGCCGAACGAGTTCACACCAATGAGCGTGCAGCGAAGCGAAACCGAAAGATCCTGGGGTTATCTCTTCAGGTTCCATTACGGGATTCCTCGACTTCGCTCGGAATGACAATGCTAGTCGTAGACTCCATCGAGCGCCCACTGGCTCCCGCTCGAATGACAGCGGCAAAGCGCGTCGTTCTCCAGTTCCACATCCCATTCGGCGCGGCCCCACGCGTTTTCATCCCACCAATTGCCCGACGCCATGTAGGGGCCCTTTTTCGCGCGCACCGCGCCCTGGACTTTCGCGCTACGCAAATGGGCCGGCCGATTTTTGGCGAGCAATACCGATGCCGGCAGGGCCGGACGGAACCGGCGCAAAACGGCGCCTGATCGGAAAACGGGCTCCTCTCCGGGCCCGAGGTCGAGCCCGCCCCAAGATTTTGTTTCCGGCAATTGCCACGCGAAGGGTTCCATTCGGAAGGTATCAGGCCGATGCGTTTCTTCCAGGACCGGAGTGCCGACGCGCTCGGCGCCGAGCAAACCCGCCAGGCGTGCGAGCGTCTCGGTCAAGCGGGCCGGGTCGCGCAAAGCGGTTTCAAACAAATGAAATTGTTCGAACGATGGTTTGGCTGTTTCCGCCTTAAGCGCGACGGCGACGATGGGCGATTCGGAAGTAAAATTTTCCAAATGCGTGTGCAACATCCGGAAAAGAATTTCCACGTCAGTCGTCGGTTCGGGAATTTTGAATCGACGCGAGTAATCGCTCTTGTTGCTGAAGGTCATTTCGAGCTGGAGCTCGCTGACCACGAGATGGAGCGCGGAAAGGCGCCCCGAAAATTGCTGAAGGAACCGGCGCAGGATGAAGAGGAGGGGCTCGCTAGTTTCGATTTCGTTTTCGAATTCGAATACTTCTTCGAAAGATTCCCGGACCGGGACGAGCTGGAGGAGCCGCGTGGTTTTTCCCGTGGCCCGTTCCCAAAGCTCGACCCCCATCGGACCCAGCCGCGCCGCGATCGCTTCTTTCTCCAGGGCCGCGAATTGGCCTAACGACTCAATTCCCCAGCGACGCAGAATATCGAGGACCCGGCCGATCTCAACCCGGCGCTCTCTGGCGGTGGCTTGGCAAATTTCGCTCATACTCCCCGGCGCGAGGCCGCGCCGGCTCCAAAAATTGAATTCATCGACCCTGGGAGAGCAGGCGCGATCTGGTCTCCGCCGACAACGACGAGTGACTCAGCCAGGCAGCGGCGCTGGTGGGATCAGCGTGGAGCCAGCCCACCACGATTGATTCCAATTGGGTCTCGCGCCCGTTTTGGTTCCCGATCGTCTCGGCCCAGGCCGCCGCGGTTTGCGGTTCGGACGAAAGAATTCGCCTCGCGTAAGCCGACACTGCCGCATCCCGCGATGCTCCCGGCACCAAAGTTCCCAGCCAGAGCCCGGCTTCCTGCGGATCGCTCTCCGCCCAGCGATTCATCAGGCTCTCAAAAGCCTGCTCCCGAATTTTGCCTTCGGGCATCGAGAGCGCCCATTTCCCCGCGGCCTGAGGGTCGCTCCCCGCCCATTGCCAGATGATGCCGGCGGTCGCATTCATTTGCGCTTCGGGGCTCGACAGCCGCGTCAATAATTTCGCGGCTTCTCCCGGATCGGATTCGGCGACGACAGCGATCACACTGGGAAAAACAAAATCCCGGACCGAACTGTCGGACAAACTTTCCGCCCAGGTGAGGGCGGCCTGGGGGTCATTGCGCGCCCATTGCCGCGAAACATTTTCCAGCAACGTTTTGCGCCCATCGACGTCACTCGCCTGCAGGGCAAAATTCGCCGCGGCAGCCGGATCGCTCTCGCTCCATTGCGAAATGATGTTGGCCATGATGGATTGCCGGCCGGAACCGGACGGAAGTTTCTGGGCCCAGGCGACGGCGTTCTGGACATCGCTGCTGGCGAGTTGGAGGGCGATCGCCATCGTTGCTTCCTCCTGTGCTTTTCCGGGCGGCAATCCGGAAATGAACTGCGATGCGGCGGGGGGATCCGATTGGACCCAGCTCGTGAGGACCGATCGCAAGGCGTTGCGCTGCCCGTCGCCGGGCGGCAAGGCCTGGGCCCAATCCAAAGCCGCGCGCGCATCCGTTTGGGCCCATTGCCGCGCGACGTTGTTGATCGATTGATCGCGCACCGGACCGGGCGACAACGTGAGAATCACGTCGGCTGCTTTCTGGGGATCTTTCGTGGCCCAGTTCGACAAAACGCTTTGCAACGCATTGCTCCGCCCTTGCCCTGCCGGCAAGGTGTTGGCCCAGGCAAAGGCCGCTTCCGGATCCTGGTTCGCCCAACTCGAACTGATCACCTGCCACGCCGTGTCGCGATTCCCCCCGGCCGGCATTTGCAAGGCGCGTTCCGCCGCGGCGACGGGATCGGTCATCGTCCATCGGCTGAAAACGGGCCAGTAAAGATTTTGGCGATTGCGACCGGGCGGCAGATTTTCCAAAAAATTGAGCCCGGCTTGCGGATCTTTTTCGGCGAGCGCAGCCACGACAGTCTGCATCGCCTGGTCGCGGACTGGGCCGACGGGCAATTGTTGCACCCAGGCAGTCGCCGCGGCGGGATCATGTTCGGCCCATCCGGTGACGGCACTGGTGAGCGCCCAGTTCCGCGAGGTGCCGGCCGGCTGAGCCTGGGCGTAAGCGAGCGCGGCTGGCGGATCGAGTTCCGCCCAGCGCGCAACAAAGAGCGACACCAGCATCCCTTTTTCCTGGGGCTTCGGCAGGGTCTGCACGAAAGCGAGGACTTCGCGGACGTTG
>JBBRMO010000193.1:0-4597 GCA_038230815.1 Chthoniobacterales bacterium | reverse complement strand
CGATCATTCCACAAAGCGCAGCGGGCTTCGCTTCCCACTTCTTAACCGCGGCTTTGATCGCGATCGCGACCACATTCGGCGCGACATCGGGCCGCAGATTGATCGCAGCGGTTACGTAATCCGGCAGATCGCGCGGCGGAGAGCGCAACGCGATCGCATTGAAAGCTTTCACAAATTGACGGGGACGAGCCTGGGAAACGTCGGAGATACCGTTGGCGGCGACAGCGCGGATGATTTCCTCGGCCGGCGTGGCAAAAGCCGACGTGCTCAACAGGATCGAGCCACAAAGCGCGATCATGAGGGATTGCCGATGGGAGCGTGGACGTCGGCTACCCACGAGTTCGCGAACTATGGAATGAAAGCGTAAGCGAAAATGGGTCACGCCTCTTCTTAAAGCTAATTCTGCGCCTCACCGGCCGAGCAGTTTTACGGACTTGGTTCGTTAGCGAGGCAGGATGTTCCGCCTTTGAGCCATCAAGTTACGAAGCCTTTCTTCGATCTCGATCGCACGCTGCAACTCTTCCTGGCTACGTGGATCCGCTTCGGCGGCCGAAATATTCGGCCCGGGGGAGGGCCATTCTCCCACGAATCCGGGCGGGATGCGGATGGCGGTCGCCGCGCCTGCTGGCAAAAACTCGACCCACCCGCTTGCGCAAGTCACCCGCGTTTTTCGCGGCTCCGATTGGACGACGAAAAGGGCGTTCGATGGCGTAACCACCATGCCCTCGGAAGTTATGGCACTGAAGCGGGCGGTGGCTTCGCCCCAGTTGTGAGAAACGAAGATTCGCCCATTCCTCAGTTTAATGTCGGCAAACCTGCCGCGCAGGGAGTTCCCGGTCTCGTTACCGTCTTTAACGAGTGAAAGCCGGACGATCTCGAGGGAGGTGCTCGGATCGACTTGAACGAGAACGTTTGGAAGGAGCGACAATGATGCCTGGGAGCCGTCGGGGGTTTCGATGATGTCGCCCCGTCCCGGGCGAGAATCGAGACGAATCGGGATGAGTTGTCCGCGCGATCGGAGATTTACCGGACCGTCCAGAGAAAGGAATACGGCCTGAACATCGCGGGTGGTGCCTTCCCAGCAGCTCGATTGAACCGCCGCGACGAAGGTCACAGCGATGATCCCAAGGGATCGAAGCAGAACAGCGTTAAACGCCAGACTTACTTTACGTTGCCCGGTTTATCGCAGGGACCGGCGTCCGTGTCGCCGTGCCGAATATGCGCGTCATAAGCAGGACAGGGCAGACAAAGAACCATTCCGTTGTGATGAACGGCCCTGAGACATTTTTCCTTCTCGGGCGATTGCGTATCAGACGAAGGGGCCGCCGCGGAATCATTGGACGACGTTGCAGGGAGAGGGCAGGGCTTGTCGTGACTCGCGCCGAGGGCGTAGATGGCCAGGCCGGTGACGGTGAGGAGGACGAAGAGAGAGCGTTTCGCGGCGGTAATCACGTTCATAAATAAGTTCTGAGGAGTTGGATTTCGAGGCTTATTGTAGGAACTGGAATCGGGCAGGCAAGCTTTTTTCGACGGGCGTGATCTCTTTTTTTCGGGGTGGCCATCGACCTTTCGCGGAAAAACAGCGCTTGGCAAAACCTCGGCAGCGACGTAGACACTAAGTTCACGTGAGAAAAGAAGTTTTTGTTTGTGACAACTGCGCTGCCAGGAAGAGACTCGCAAGCTCTCAGCGGCATTGGTGCGACGAATGCAAGACTTCCAGCCCGGTCGAGTTGAGGCCGGTCCGCGAGAAGCGTTCCGCTCCGAAGCCGGAGCAGATCGAACCGGCTGGATCGATGCGTCGTTAGGCGGCAGGATGCGCCAGAGATGAAACGGGGATCGCGTGCTCCCTGATCCACGCACCAGACGAATCGTGTGATGCAATACGTGAATCTCGGCTCGGCCGGTGTGAAGGTTTCCCGGATTTGTCTCGGGACCATGACTTACGGCTCGAGCCAATGGCGGCCGTGGGTTCTCGATGAGGAGGCGAGCCGTCCCCTGATCCAGCAGGCGCTGGAACGCGGCCTCAATTTTTTCGATACGGCCGACATGTATTCGTCAGGCGCGAGCGAGGAAGTGCTGGGCCGCGCCTTGAAGGATTTTGGCCCGGGGCGGGAGAAGGTCGTCATCGCGACCAAGGTTTTCTATCCGATGGGCGCCGACCCAAACCAGCGGGGTCTTTCCCGGAAACACATCATGGCGGCGATCGATGGAAGTTTGCGCCGGCTCGGGACCGATCACGTCGATCTGTATCAGATTCATCGGTTCGATCCCGAGACTCCGATCGAGGAGACGCTGGAAGCGCTCCATGACGTCGTGCGGGCGGGGAAAGCGCGTTATTTGGGGGCGTCATCCATGCCCGCATGGCAATTCGCGAAACTTCTCTACGTCGCTGATGCCAATGGCTGGACGCGCTTCGTGACGATGCAGAATCATTTCAATCTGATCTATCGCGAGGAGGAACGGGAAATGGTTCCGCTCTGCCTCGAGGAAGGCATCGGCGTTCTGCCCTGGAGCCCACTGGCGCGGGGACTTCTGACGGGTAGACGCAAGGACAAAACGGTGCGAGCGGCGACGGACACCTATGGCCAGCAGCTTTACGGCGAGCGGATCAGTGAGGCGGACGCGCGGGTGGTCGAGCGCCTCGAAGCGCTTGCGCACGAAGCGGGGGTGCCGCCCGCGCAAATGGCGCTGGCGTGGCTCCTTCAAAAACCGGGCGTGGTTGCTCCGATTGTGGGAATTTCAAAGCCGGGCCAGCTAGACGATGCGCTGGCGGCCTTGGAAATCAATCTTGCCCCTGGAACCATCGCCGAGTTGGAAGAGCCTTACCTGCCGCACCTTGTGGCTGGGATCTAACGACAAACGGGCGCGAAAGCCCGCTGGCGCGGCAGCGGGAATTACTGAGTCGTCTATAGGGTAAATACTTATAGAAGGCATAGAACACGCTATTTCCAGAACGGACGATGCTCCGTTACAGGCTCACTGGAACCGATTGCTTCGCGTTTTGGCCTGCTACCGTAACGCGATTTTTGTGTGCCCTGGCCTTTCTGGCCGGGCTTTCCTCCGCATCTGCCACGACCTGGACCTGGACGGGCAACGGCGGAAACGTCAACTGGAGCACGGTGGGCAACTGGGACCTCGGTACGGCACCGGCGAATGCCTCCACTACCGATCTTAACTTCGCGGGAACGACTAACACGGGCACGGCGCTCATCCCGCTAAATCAAAACATCGCTTCGCCGTTTCGGTTAAACACCTTCATGTTCCTAAGTGGCAGCGGGAGCTTCTTCGTGGGCGGAAACCCGCTGGCGTTTACGGGCGCATCGAACACGATTACGCAGAGTTCCTCCAATGACCAGAGCATCGGTAACGACATCGCTGCGAGTAGCAATTCGACCGTCACCCTCACGCTGACGGGCACCGGCACCGGCGCGCTGACGTTAAGCGGAGCGATCAAGTCCGGCGCCGGGAACCGCGATTACGCGATCACTAAGACGGGCACCAGCATTTTCGTCCTCTCCGGCGCGAACGCTTATGGAGGCGCGACAACCATCAGCGCCGGAGTCTTAAACATCCAAAACAGCTCTGCGCTCGGCACGACCGCAGCGGGGACGAGCGTCGCATCCGGAGCGGCCTTGCAAATCCAGGGTGGAATCGCGGTCGGAAATGAGGCGTTGACCCTGAACGGTTCCGGGATCGCGAGTGACGGCGCGCTTCGAAATATTCTCGGCGATAACAGCTACGCGGGTGGAATTATCCTGGGAGCGGCCAGCACGATCCAGTCTGATTCGGGCACTTTGAGCCTGGGTGGAATGGTGAACGGCGGATTTACCTTCACTTTGGCCGGCGCTGGCAACATCACTTTCACCGGTGTGATCAGCGGCACCGGGGCGTTCATCAAGAATGACAATGGAACGGTGACCCTGAGCGGGGTGAACACGTTCTCGGGCGGCTCGATTCTCAACGGTGGGACGGTGATTGCAAATAGCGCGTCGAGCCTTGGCGCCAGCGGCGGCTCGGCCACCATCAACGCCGCCACCTTCGACGTCGCAGCCACGTTCGTGTCGACGCGTAATTTCGTTCTCGGAAGTTCCAGCAGCACCGTTCTGGTTGATCCGACGTTTACGTTCACCGCCAATGGCATTTTTAGTGGCGCCGGAAACTTCAACAAGACCGGTCCCGGCACGCTCGTGCTCGGTGGCGCGAATACCTATACCGGAGCAACCAATATCAGCGCGGGCATCCTCAAGGAAGGTACCGCAAATGTGATCCCGAATATGAGCGCGGTCACGGTCGCGAGCGGCGCGACGTATGATATGAACAGTTTCAGTGAAGCCATCGGCTCCCTGGCCGGTGGCGGCACGGTAACGAGCGGAGGAGCCGGTTCGCTGACGCTTACCGCGGGCGGAGACAACACTTCGACGCTGTTTTCGGGGATCCTTCAAAATGGAAGCGGCACCGTCTCCCTAACGAAAACCGGAACCGGCACGCTCACTCTTTCAGGGGCCAATACCTATTCCGGCCTAACGACCATCAGGGGCGGGATCCTTGACATTCGGAGCGCGACTGCCCTGGGCACCACCGCGGGAGCGACGACGGT
>JBBRMO010000192.1:0-4603 GCA_038230815.1 Chthoniobacterales bacterium | reverse complement strand
GAAATAGGAGACGGCATAAGTGCTTTCTTTCGTCGAATTCGTCAGCTGCTTTGCCTCGCCGCCCGCGATCGGCATCGCATAAACGTTGAAGATTCCGGTCTTGTTGCTGTGGAACAGGATCGATTTCTCGTCCGCCGAGAACGAAGCCCCGCCGAGGCGCGTCGTCGCCATGAATTGCTCGATCGTGTACTGCTTCGCCGCCCCTGTCTCCCCCGGTTTCGGCGACGGGTTCTTTTTTGAATCGGGCGTTTGTTTGGTGATCAATGCCTTGTTCGACACGTCAGGTTTTTGCATCGGGCTGGGTTTTTGGCCTTTCATAGTCGGCAGGCAAATGAATGCAGCGAGAAAGAGAACGCACGGCGGGAATAGTCTGGTTGGCTTCATGAAATGGTTTTTTCTGAGAGCGGGTTTATCGCATCCGCGTCGGAAACGCGATCCGTTTTTTGCGCGGCCGGCCGCATCCTGGTCTGGCAAAATTCCGGTTTTCGCCGATATTCTCTCATGCCCGAAAACAGGATCGCGATCTTGGCGGGACTATTTCTCTTCCTGGGCTCAGCCGCTGTTTTCGGTCAGAGCGCACCGCGAAAGCCGCTCCCGACCGAGCCCCTCGAACGCTATGGCGATCCGCCGATGCTTATCTGGCGACTGACCGAGCCGTCCGAGAGCATGATTTCCACCCTGGGCCCATTCACCTCCTATCAGGTGAACGTAAACGGAAACGGCCAGAACATCCTCGGAGACGCGGCCAACGAGCCCTCGATCTCATTGGATCCGACGGACCATAACAAAATGGCGATTGGCTGGAGGCAGTTCGACAATGTGGCGTCCAATTTCCGTCAGGCCGGCTGGGGCTTTACGATTAACGGCGGAACTTCCTGGACGTTTCCAGGCGTCCTGCAGAGCAACGTCTTCCGGAGTGACCCGGTCCTCGCTCCTGACGCGGCGGGTCATTTGTTTTATCTGAGCCTTCTTACGACATTCTTTGACGACATCTGGCGTTCCGACAACGGGGGACAGTCCTGGAACCGCCTGGCCTCCGCCATGGGCGGGGACAAGCAATGGTTCACGATCGATCAGACCAACAGCGCGGGCCGCGGGTTCATGTATCAATCCTGGAGTACCGCGGGCAACAACTACGGGGGAAGACAGTTCACCCGCTCCACTGATGGCGGATTCACCTGGCTGAACCCGATCAATATTCCGAATTCCCCGATCTGGGGCACCCTCGATGTCGATTCGAACGGTACCCTTTTTCTGGGCGGAGTGAATTCGAATACGGGCCGGATCTGGTCTCTTCGTTCGAGTAATGCGAGAAACGGCGCCGTAATCCCGAGTTTCGAGTTGGCCACGCCGGTGAATCTCGGCGGCAACATTGTCGCGAGTGAGTTTCTGAATCCCGAGGGACTTATGGGTCAGGTTTTTCTCGCTGCCGACAGGTCGGCCACCATCACGAGCAACAACGTCTATGTCCTCGCAAGCGTTCAGCCGTTCGGCTTTACCAATGGAACTGACGTCATGTTCGCGCGGAGCACCGACGGCGGACAATCGTTCACCGCCGCCCGCCGGATTAACGACGACCAGGTCAATCACAACAAATGGCATTGGTTCGGTACGTTGTCCGTCGCACCCAACGGACGGATCGACACGGTCTGGCTGGACACCCGCAACGCCGCGAACAACACGGATTCGCAGCTCTTCTATTCTTACAGTCGTGATGGCGGCGATACCTGGTCCCCCAACCTCGCGGTCAGCAATCCGTTCAATCCGTTCCTCGGCTATCCGAACCAGAACAAGATCGGCGACTATATGACTATCGTTTCAGACAACGGCGGCGGTAACGTTGCCTTCTCCGCGACCTTTAACGGCGAAGAAGACATCTATTATGTGCGGGTCGCACCGCCCTCCCTCCAATTGTTGAATATTTCCACGCGCGCCCGGGTCCTTACCGGAGACCAGGTCCTTATCGCTGGATTCATCATCACCGGGACGGATCCGAAAAAAGTTATCGTTCGCGGGATGGGTCCCTCGCTCAACGGCGTGAACGGAACTCTGGCGGACCCCATTTTGGAACTCCACCAGGGAAACACAACCCTCGCAGTAAACGACGATTGGAAGCTGAAATCAGATGGAACCAGCCAACAGGCCGAGGTCGAGGCCACCACGATTCCCCCGCCCAATGATCGCGAATCCGCCATTGTCATGACTTTGAATCCCGGCAGCTACACGGCAATACTATCCGGTAAAGCAGGAGGAACCGGGATCGGTGTCGTGGAGGTTTACGATCTCGCCCAGGGAACTAACTCCCAGCTGGGCAACATCAGCACGCGCGGATTCGTCGACGCGAACGACAATGTCATGATCGGCGGTTTCATCGCCAGCGGGAGCGGCTCGAGCGGGTATTCTCGAGTCCTTGTCCGAGCTCTCGGCCCATCCCTCTCCGCCTCGGGCGTGCAGGGCGTGCTCCAGGATCCGATCCTGGAACTTCATGACGCCAACGGCGCGACAACCGCGACCAACGACAACTGGAAAACAAACGATCAGACTCAGCAGCCGCAGGAATCCGAGGTGCGAGCTACCGGTCTTGCGCCTTCCGATGATCTCGAAGCGGTGATCGTCGCGGCGTTGCCGCCCGGTCCAGGCACCGCGATTGTCCGGGGCAAAAACAATGGAACGGGCATAGCGCTGGTCGAAGTCTACAATCTTTAATAGGCGAATCGCCGGCCGTCCGCCTGACTCGCTACGTCTTGAACAATCGGGCTATGTCCGGCGGAAATAGGGGCGTGGCTCCGTCATGCGATGCGACGAAGGCACCGAGGCGGCAGGCGTTCTCCAGAACTTTTCGCGTATCCAACCCGCGGGTTAGCCCGACCATGAGTCCCGCCACAAAAGCGTCTCCCGCGCCGACGGTATCTTTGACGACGACCTTGGGAGCGGGCGCGGTCACGAGGTTGCCGCTGTCCCACATGGCGGCGCCTTCTTCCGCCATGGTGACACAGATGTGCGATGCGTTTGTAGCTTCGGCTATCGTCGCGCAGGCCGCAGCGATGTCGTCCAGCGTCCGGGGAGTGTCCGGGATGAGATCTCCGGTCCGCAGCCAATGAGCGACTTGACCCACTTCACCATCATTCAGTTTCAGAACGTGGGCTCGTTTCGCCAGTTCCATAACCAACGGTGGATCGGCAAATGGTGGCCTTAGGTTAACGTCGAAAAATCTGAGAGGCCCCTTCACTTCCAAAAGCCGCGCTAGTTGATCGAGATTGTAAGGCGAACGGCCGGCCAACGATCCATAGATCAAGGCGCGGGCCTTCGAGACCGCCTCCAGCGCCTCGGCCGGAACCCGGATCTCGTCCCAGGCGGCGGGCTGCACAAGCTCGTAAGTGGCGTTGCCATTTGCGTCGACCGTCACCAGCACCGTGCCCGTGGCAAGACCGATCCTCGCCCGGGTAATGAACTGGGTGTTGACCCCTTTGTCCTGCGCTACCTTCAAAATCTCGTCGCCGAACTTATCCCGGCCGATGCACGAGATGAGCGACGCCGAGACCCCGATCTGGGCGAGGTGCGCGGTGACATTGAACGGAGCCCCGCCCGCGTGTCTTCCCGAAGGAAGGCAATCCCAGAGGATTTCGCCGAAGGCATAGAAGTCGGCAGGCATCAGGGCGTGGCCGGTTCGTAAATGAAAATCAGGTCCTGATCCATTCCTTTCGGATCGATCGAACGCTCGAAGACAAGAAGGTTCTCGGTCCCGATCAGGCAATGCTCCATCCCGGGCTTGAGATGAAACTTGGATCCTGGCTTTAAAATTTCCACGATGAGCGATTGCTCGTTAGGCCGACGCCACAGAATAAGGCCGGCCCCTTCGCGAACCTCGAGCCGTTCGTCTTTTTCCTCGTGCATCTCGAGGGCCAGGTATCCGCCTTCGCGGATGACGAGAAACTTCTCCACTTTGGGAGGTTCGTGCAGGGTGATGACAACCCCTCCCCAGCCTGTCTGGATGACACTCTGGCTTCGACGCTCGATTTGCTCGAGCAACTCACCAAAGCGCACGGACGTTTCTCCGATCGGATTGCGAAAGTTCTCCCTCCACCTTCCGCAGGCTTCGTGACAGTAGCGGTTGAATGTCTCGTCCGAATCGATCGGCGAGAAGGAATCGAGAGCTACCCCGAGCTCCGCAAAGCGCGGATCGAGTGCTAGTTTTTCGTGATTTAGTTCAAAGACCGGGCTCATGGTTTTGCGCAGGTAGATCGAGCACTCCGTTGCTCGATGCTAAATAATGTCGGCGGAGCCGAGTAAATAACCATCGCCCGACGGAGCTCCGAAAGCTTTCGCGAGGAGCCGGCCGATCCACCTTGGGCGCGCGTAACCTAACTAATGGCCGCCTGTAGTCGACACGCGCCAGTTTTTCGTGATTTAGGTCAAAGACCGGGCTCATGGCCTTGCAGGTGGATCGAGCACTCCGTTGCTCGATGCCAAATAATGTCGGCGGAGCCGAGTAAATAACCATCGCCCGACGGAGCTCCGAAAGCTTTCGCGAGGAGCCGGCCGATCCACCTTGGGCGCGCGTAACATAACTAATGGCCGCCCGTAGCCGACACGCGCTAGTTTT
>JBBRMO010000191.1:0-4605 GCA_038230815.1 Chthoniobacterales bacterium | reverse complement strand
TGGGACGCGCGGTCGAGCCGATCGTGAACCGTTTTATTTCGAACCTTCCGGCGTTGTTCCCGGTCGCGCGAGGCGCGGTCCGTCTCTGCGGCGCCGTCGTCTCGATCGATGAAACTACCGGGCGCGCGCTGGAAATTCGGCGTCTTAACGAGCTGATCTCCGAAACGCCACCGGCAGGTTCCGCCCCGCCGGCATCTGGCGGATAGAGAGGCCTTTCTCCCGCGGCCGCGGGAGCCCATTTTGGCCACTGAATCCCTACTCGTCAGCGTCCGCGCCGTCATCGGGCGGCGATTCATCCACGTCGTTCGCCGGAACAGAAAAGCGCCGTTTCCGCCTCGCCGCCGGTAGGGGAGACAAAGTCATGGTTACGTTGCGTCCGGCAATCTTGGGCTCCATCTCCACCTGCGACATGCCGGCAAGATCATCCCGGACCTTCACCATCAACTGCATGCCGAATTCCTGGTGCGCCATCTCGCGGCCCCGGAATTGGAGCTGGACCCGGACTTTATTCCCCTTGTCGAGAAAACCCTCTCCGTGCCGTATTTTCGTCAGGTAATCGTGATCGTCGATGTTTACCCGAAACTTGATCTCCTTGAGCTTGGTCCCAGAGGTTTTCTTCTCCTTTTCCTGCTTCGAGATGTCGTAACGGAACTTGCCGAAATCGACGATCTTGCAGACAGGCGGGTTCGCGGTGGGCGCAACCTCCACCAGATCGAGGCCGAGACCCTGGGCTTTGCGCAACGCGTCTGAGAGTTTCATGACGCCGAGTTGCTCGCTGTTCGATCCGAGGATCACCCGTACTTCGCGGGCGCGAATTCGACCGTTTACACGAATTTGTGATTGCAGATTAAGTCAAAGCTCCTGGCCGGCGACGCGGGAAGTGAACCGCGGCGCCGTGTTTATTTGCCGCATCTTCTCCGGCCATGGCTGGCCCGGACACCTCTGCCTCATCGCGCCTGCGGACGCGCAATGACGAGCCTGCTTTTCGCGGGCCGACTGGAAGTAGTAGACAACATTCGGGCCGTAGCAAGGCGAATCTCACATCCCTCCGAGGAACGGGCTTCCACACGTCCCTCTTCGCACCATCCCGCGACAGCATCCGAACCAGGTTGGGACCTGCAGAAGCATGTCCCTCCGAGGCTGAGATCGAGTTTACGCAGGCGGTGGTTCACCGAAATGGGCAGCGTGCGAGGCATAGGCCGAGAGATCATCGAGCATCGCGTCGACCGTGGCCGCGATCGGTTCCGGCTTGGCAAAACCGGAGAATATCGCCCGGTCCCCGACCTCGCTGTCGACAACGAAGGTGGGGCGCTGGGTAACGTTGAGCGCGTGAAATTCCGCGGTGCTGGCGCGGGCGCGGGCTTCCACTTCCGGCGATCGCGCCCGCTCGAGCAGCTTCGCCTTATCGAGACCGCCCGCCTTCGCTCCGATTGCCGCCGCGAGGTCCCAATCGCCCGTTCGCGCTCCGTCGCGCTCCGTCGCATTGGCCAGCGCCATCCGCACGCGATCGTCGGTTACTCCCAGGTCCCTTCCGGCTTCGGCCACGAGATTCGGCGCCAGGCATTCCTGCAAATCCGGCTCGAACCAGCCCGGTTTCAACATAAAAGGCGATCGCATCATCAGCCCGCTGCGGCGATAAAACCATTCGGCCTGCTCAATCGATTTCGGAAACCCGGAAGCGTCCATCAACGCAATCTTCCATTCGAAATCAACCCGATCCGCGTAGCGTTTTTTCAATTCCTCCCAAGCCGGTTGCGCCCAGAAACACCAGGAGGAAATCACGTCGAGATAGAGGGTGACTTTGAGTTTCATCGTTGTGCCTCCGCGTGCATCCTTAATCTGCTTGTCATGCCAAACGGAACGTCCAACGTCCAACGTTCAACGTCCAACGCTCAAATGAAGCGGCTTCGGCGCCGATGATCGATCTCAATCACATCCTCCTCTTTATCGCGTGCATTTCGCCGCTCGTGATGCTGGGTCAGACCTTGCGGCGGGGCGATTTACGGACCTGGAGGATTGCTTCTCTGGCGGTTCTGTTGGTGACCGGCGCAGCCTGGCTGATCGATGCGGGGAGAGCCGGGTTCGTCGGCGGCGGCGCCTGGCTCGCGCTCCTTCTCGTCCCCGCGGTCGGGATCCGAAAGATCTCGGAGCTGGCGGGTCAGCAACGATACGCCCGGGCGCGGCAGCTGGCCGGATCGTTGCGGTTTCTTCATCCCAGCGGGGCGCTGCGCGCTGAGACCGAAGTCCTGCGCGCGCTCCAACTCGCGCAAGGCGGGAATTTCGCCGAGGCCCTGGCGGTTCTCGCTCCGTTGCGGAACAACCACACGAATGTTGGTCGCCAGGCGATTGCGCAATCGTTTCGTTTGCGAGGCGAATGGATGAACCTGGTCGGCTGGGTGCGCAGCGAAGTGCCGCCCGGGGCCCGGCGCGCCGATTTTGCCTTGATGCCGCTTTATCTCCGGGCTCTCGGCGAAACCGGCGGGCGTGACGAAATGGTGCTCGAATTTGCCACGTTGATCTCCACCGTCGGGACGATTTCACTGCCGGCTTGGAGTTATCAAGCGAGCCTCGTTACCGTTCTGGCCTTTTGCGGACGACTGGAAAGCGGAGAAAAAACGCCAGTCCTCCGAAAGTTTCCGCAGGAGGTGAGGGACTTTTGGGTGGCAACGAGCGACTTGGCCGCCGGCCATCTCCCCGAGGGCCGAACCCGGCTTGCGAAATTACAGCCCGCCACGAAGGACAAACTGCTGTTGTCAGAAATCGCCCAACGTCTTCAGGGCGTCGGCCTCTTCGTGCGGGCGCCTCTCTCGCCGCCCGGTTTGGCTTTGCTCCACCGGATCGAGCAAAGCGATCGGCCCGCGCCGAGCGCCTTCGGTTCAGAAACCATCCGGCCGACCAGGGCCGTGCTCATCCTCATCGCTTTAAACATCGCGATGTTTATCGCCGAAGTCCGACTCGGCGGTTCGACCAACCCGGTTACCCTGCATCGGCTCGGCGCGCTCGAGCCATGGGCGGTTCGCTTCGGGGGGGAATATTGGCGGATGCTTACAGCGCTCTTTCTTCATTACGGGCTACTCCATCTCGCCTTCAATCTTTACGCCCTCTTTGTCATCGGCCCTGGGCTCGAGCGCATCATTGGCTCGATTCGGTTTGCCCTCTTTTATCTTCTCGCCGGTCTCGGCTCGAGCGCGGGCGTCTTGCTTTTGCATTTTTCCGATTTGTCCCGTGCGGAGCAGCTCGTCGGGGCGTCAGGTTGTGTAATGGGAGTCGTCGGGGTCTGGGCGGGCTATCTCCTGCGTCATCGCCATGAACCGTTCGCCGGGCGGCGCCTGAGAAACATCGCCCTCATCGTCGCGATCCAGACTGTCTTCGACTTGTCGACGCCGCAGATCAGCATGACGGCGCATTTAAGCGGGTTAATCAGCGGCCTCCTCCTCGGTTTGCTGATCAGCTCTCGCGCCAAATTGTAGGGCGTTTCCGTGAGACGCCGTTTCCGCAGTCAGCGCGCGGCGTCCCTACCGTGATGGAACGCTTGATGCTAAATTTTTTGCTGTCAGATTCACGCCTTCCCTTACTGCCGCGCCATGCCGACTTACCACACGTATAATGTGATTCCGACGTTGCCGGCCGCGCTCGAGCCGCTCCGGGAAATGGTCTTCAATCTTTGGTGGACCTGGGAACCCTCGGCCCGCCGCCTTTTTCGCCATCTCGATCCGGAACTCTGGAACCGCACGAACCATAACCCGGTCCGGATGCTCCAGCTTTCGCGCCAGGCCCGGCTGGTGGAGGTGGCACAGGACAAGAACTTCCTGCGTGAATTGAAAGAGGTGCACGACGCCTACCGAAAATATCTCGCGCGCAAGGACACCTACGGAAAAACCGGCAATCGCTTTGAGAAACCGATCGCCTATTTCTCCGCCGAGTTCGGGTTCCACGAATCGATCCCGAATTATTCCGGCGGCCTTGGCATTCTCGCCGGCGACCATTGCAAGTCGGCCAGCGATCTCGATCTGAATTTTGTCGCGATCGGCCTGCTCTATCGCCACGGCTATTTCAAACAGGAGATCGACAAGGAGGGCGTTCAGCACGCCGTCAGCTTGAACCAGAATTTTCATCACCTCCCGATTCGCGAAGTGCGGCAGGGCGACCACAATTTATTGGTCGCGGTCCGGCTCCTCGATCGCGAAGTGCACGCCAAGGTCTGGCAACTGAATGTCGGACGGGTGAATCTTTATCTCCTCGATACCGACATTGCCGAGAATAACGCCGACGATCGCCGAATCACGGCGGAGCTTTACGGGGGCGACCTCGAAATGCGGATGCGGCAGGAGATCGTGCTTGGGATCGGCGGCGTGAAGGCGCTCACCGCGCTCGGGATCGACGCAGAAGTCTTTCACATGAACGAAGGCCATTCGGCTTTCCTCGCGCTCGAACGCATTCGGCTGCATGTCGCGGAGAAAGGACTCGACTTCTATTCGGCCTTGCAGCTCGTCGCTTCCGCGAATGTTTTCACGACCCACACCCCAGTGCCGGAAGCCGCGGCACTGGCGGCGGGGATTGATGATGCGGTCAATCAAATCGTGGTCAAGGAATCACGCGATGGCG
>JBBRMO010000190.1:0-4653 GCA_038230815.1 Chthoniobacterales bacterium | reverse complement strand
GCCCGGTCGCGAAAATCGCTCACTTTTGCTTCGAGGGGGCGCAGGAGAAACTCCCGCATCCGGAGGTCGTCGATGAGTTTTCCGCGTTCGTCGACGACGTAGATCACGTTCAGGGTTTCGGTGTCCTGGCCGAACTCGCGGACATGATCGAGCACCTCCTGCACCGTCCAATCGTCGTGGACCGCGATGAAGTCGGGAGTCATCAGTCGTCCTACGCTGCTCTCGGGATAGCCCAGGAGCGCCTGGGCGATATGGCGTTCGTCCGGAGTGAGAAGCTTGATCAGTTGCCGGGCCGCCGCGCTGGGCATTTCTTCCAGGAGCGCGGTGCGATCGTCCGGCGACATTTCATTCAGGATCGCGACCACCTGCTCGTGGGCCATGGCGCGGAGCATTTTCTGCTGCGCGTCCGCGTCGAGATATTCGAAAACGTCCGCGGCGAGCGCATTCGGGAGCAGCCGGAAGATGATGACCTGCTCATCCTCCGGCAGGTCGACGATCAATTCGGCGACGTCCGCGGGGGGCCATTCCTGAAAAATCTGACGAAGCGCCCCGAAATTACGCTCGTCGATCAGGCTTCGGATTTCCGGTTGGAGAATTTTCCCGACCATAACGATGAAACAACTGAATCGAAGGACCGTCTGCGCCGCCGAGCCTTTTAGCACTCGGCTCAGCGAAGCGCAATCTTGCGGAGGGACATACTTCTGCCTGTCCGGGACGTGAGGAAGCAGGTCACTCCGGTTGGCTTTCCCCGCTTGGAATTTCGGCGAAACTCGCCAATATGAACCGGATGACGCCAACAGCGACGCAACCCACGATTCGGCGGGAAATCGGTGACGACGGGATTTGCCTTCTCACCTTCGACCGGCCGGTATCCGGCGCCAACATCTTCGACGCCGCCACCATGCAAAACCTGCGCGAGCAGGTTGACGCGATCGAAAAAGATTCATCGATCAAAGGCGTAATCGTTACTTCGGCGAAAAAATCGATCTTCATTGCGGGGGCCGATCTCAAGACTTTGCTGAAGCAGGCTCAAACCGGTGACCTCCGCGGTTTCATTGCCGAAGGTCAGAAGGTTTTCAATCGGTTCGCGGCCCTGACGATCCCGACGGTGGCAGCAATTCATGGAGCCTGCGCGGGAGGCGGCTACGAGCTCACCCTGGCCTGCGACTACCGCGTCGCTTCCAATGATCCGGCCACCAAGATCGGGCTCCCCGAGACCACCCTCGGCCTCGTTCCCGCCTGGGGCGGGGTGACACGCCTGCCGCGCTTGGCGGGGTTGGAAGCTGCCGCCGAAGTGATTCTGAAAGGAAAATTGTACGGCGCCGCGGAGGCGCTGAAGCTTGGCCTTGTCGATGAAGTAGTCTCACGCGAACACCTGATAGAAGCTGCACGCAAAAAGTTAGCGGCCGGCAAACGCAAATTGGAGGGCGGAGCTCCTGCGACGCCGCGAGCGGACTCGAAGGAGCTCTCCGCTCCAAAGGTGGCCGGCAACGCCGCCCCTGGCCGCGCTTACGAAATCATCTCGCGGAGCGCCACTTCCTCGTTCGAGGAATCGCTCGCGATGGAAGTAGACGCGATCAGCGAGCTGGGCGCGACCGATGCGACGCAGAACCTGATCCGGAATTTTTTCCTGGCGGACAAGTACCGCAAAGGCACTTCGAAAACCGCGCCAGAGAAAATCATGCACGCCGCAGTGATCGGCGCCGGCACCATGGGCTCGGGGATCGCGCAATGGCTTAGCGCCCGCGGCGTGTCGGTCATCCTCCGCGATGTCGATTCCGCGGCGATCGATCGTGGCCTCGCCAGTATCGACAAAACGTATGCGGAGGCGGTGAAACGCGGTTTGATGAATGAGACCAAGGCAAAGGAAGGGCGCGCTCGCATCGTGGCTTCGACCCAGCCGGTCCCGTTGCGCAACGTCCAGATCGTGATCGAAGCGGCCTCCGAAAAGCTCGAGATCAAAAAGAAAATTTTCGCGGACCTCGCGGCCAACACTCCCGAGACGACGACCCTGGCGACAAACACCTCCGCGTTGCCGATCGACGAACTGGCTACCAGCACCGGATCGCCCGCGCGCGTCGTCGGCCTTCATTTCTTTAACCCGGTCAGCCGCATGAAACTGATCGAAGTGGTCGTCGGTCGGCAGACTTCGGAGGAAGTGCGCGAGCGCGTGCTCGCGTTCGCCCGCCAGATTGGGAAGCTGCCGGTTCTCGTCCAGGACTCCCCGGGCTTCCTCGTGAATCGCGTTCTCTTCCCGTACCTCCTGGACGCCGCCGAGATCTACCAGGACGGCGTCAGCGCCGAGGAAATCGACGATGCCTTGCTGGAGTGGGGGATGCCGATGGGGCCGCTCCGGTTAATCGACGAGATTGGTCTCGACATCACGGTCGATATCGCCGCCACCCTCGAAAAGGCGTTCGGCGCGCGCGATCGGGCTCCGGAAATTCTGCAAAAGATGCTCGAGGCGAAAATGCTGGGCCGCAAATCGGGCGGCGGTTTTTACAATTACGAAGGCAAACAACAGACGCCGAACCAGGCTTTGCAGGAATGGCGCCAGGAATCTGGCGAGAAATTTGGACTGGAGAACCTGACCAATCGCCTGGTTTATCTGATGGTAAATGAGGCGGCGCGGTGTCTCGAGGAAAAGGTCGTGGCCAACCCGGAAGATGCGGATTACGGCATGATCCTGGGCACGGGTTTTCCGGTTTTCCGCGGGGGACCGCTCCGCTTTGCCGAGAGCGTGGGGCTCAAGAAAGTCGTGACCGATATGGATGGGATCCATTCTCGTGCCGGGGAAAAATTTGCGCCCTGCGATTTGCTTCGCCAGCATGCGCAGGATGGTACTACATTCTATGGAGAGAACCGGTAGGGTAAGACTCCTTCGAGCCGCCGGCGTCGCTCGCGGCTCCGGGGAGCGTCGCCCTGCCAACATTCGCTTATGAAATCATCGCTCGAAGCTCCGGAAAAACAGATCGCAGAGGAAACCAGCGCGACGCCGGCATCCGTCATCGACACTTCGAAGATGTCGGCCGGGAAGGCGGCCGCGCTCGAACTGGCGGAAAGTTCGCGCGATCCGCTCGATGAACGCGGCAGTTTCGCCAGCAACCTTTTTATTGGGCGGTTCGATTTCGACCGCATTTTTCCCTTTCCGAAACAAACGGCGGAGGACGCGGCTCTGGCGGAGGAGTTTCTCGCTCAGCTCCGCACCTACCTGCGCGAGAACGTGGATGCCGACGAGATCGATCGCACGGGCGAGATCCCGCAGAAAAACATCGATGATCTTTTTGCGATGGGCGCGTTCGCCATCAAGGTGCCGAAGCAATATGGCGGCCTCGGGTTGTCGCAGGTCAACTATGGGCGGGCCGCGATGCTGCTCGGCAGCTGGGACGCGAACCTGACGGCGCTCGTTTCCGCGCATCAATCGATTGGCGTTCCCCAGCCGCTCCTGATCTTCGGGACGGAGGAACAGAAGGCGAAATATCTGCCCCGCGTGGCGCGCAAGGAAATTTCGGCGTTCGCCCTCACCGAGATGAATGCCGGCTCCGACCCGGCGAACATGAGCCTGCGCGCCGATCTTTCCGAGGACGGCTCCTCCTGGCTGCTCAACGGCGAGAAACTTTGGTGCACGAATTTGATCAAGGCTGGCGTCCTGGTCGTCATGGCGAAAACGCCGCCGAAGATGGTCAACGGCAAGGAGCGGAAACAGATCAGCGCTTTCATTGTCGATGTCGATACCCCCGGCCTCGAGATCACGTATCGCTGCCATTTCATGGGATTGCGCGCCCTCTACAACGGCATCGTGAAATTCACGAACGTGCGAGTGCCGCGCGAAAACCTGATTGCGAAGGAAGGGCAGGGATTAAAGGTCGCGCTCACGACCCTCAATACCGGCCGGCTGACGATCCCGGCAGCGTGTGTGGGATTATCGAAGCGCCTGGTGGAAATCTGCCGGAAGTGGGCGAGCGAACGCGTCCAATGGGGGGCGCCGATCGGGCAGCATTCGGCGATCGCGGGGAAGGTGGCGGAGATGGCGGCGAACACCTTTGCGATGGAAGCGATCACCTTCCTGACCTCGGCCCTGGTCGATCGGAAGGCGGGCGATCTGCGGATCGAAACCGCCATGTGCAAAATGTGGTGCACGGAAATGACCTGGAAAATCGCCGACGACGCCATGCAGGTGCGCGGCGGCCGCGGCTATGAGACGGCGCAGTCGCTCACCGGCCGGGGCGAGGAACCGATCGCAGTGGAGCGGTTCCTGCGCGATTGCCGCATCAATCTGATTTTCGAAGGCTCGAGCGAAATCATGCGGCTCTTCATCGCCCGCGAAGCGCTCGATCCCCATCTCAAGGTCGGCGGTGCGATTTTCAATACCCAGTTGCCGATGATGACGCGGATCAAATCGATGTTCAGCTCGGGATCGTTTTACACGCGCTGGTATCCGAAACAGTGGTTCGGCGGTAACCCTGGGAATCTCGATCACTTGCACGCCGATTTACGGGAGCAGGTGACTTACGGCGCCTCGACGAGCAAGAAACTCGCCCGCGGTCTGTTCCACGCCATGATGCGCTTCGGGCCCAAATTGGACCGCGAGCAGCTTTTGTTGTCGCGCTTTGTCGGAATTGCCACCGAACTGTTCGCGATGAGCGCGACCTG
>JBBRMO010000189.1:0-4664 GCA_038230815.1 Chthoniobacterales bacterium | reverse complement strand
GTCGTCCTGACTCTGGCCGAAGGCAGATCCTTTTTCCCCCAGAACCCCGATCACGGTCATCGGATGGCCATTTATTTTGATCACTTTCCCGATGGGCGATTCATGGGGAAAGAGGTTTTTCTCAATAGTCTTCCCAATCATGATCACGCTGCGCGCCAGGTCGACATCTTCGTCGGTAAGATTGCGGCCGTAACCGAGCGAGTAGGAATTCGCAGCGAGGAAACTTTTGTTAGACCCCGCAACAGTCAACGCGGGCGGGGTCTTGAGCCCGTTATAAGTGCATTGACCTTTAAAATCGAAACACTTGAGGCAGACGTCCCGCGCGATCCCTTCCATCAATTGCTGGTAGCGGAGGGCCTGGGCGTAGGAAATATTGCGGCGGTTCTCGTACTTCTGCGCATTCCGTCCGCCCTGGCCGCCGCTGACGGGATACTTGGCGAACTGAAAAATGTTGGAGCCCAGGAAGCTGATGCCGCTTTCAATCGAGGATTGAAGCGCCCCGATCGCGGTCATCACCGAAATGACAGAAAACACCCCGATGGTGATGCCGACCATGGTCAGGCCCGAGCGCAGCTTGTTTGCGCCTAACGACTGCAGGGCCATGGAAATTATTTCGCGGAAGCGCATAGGTCGCAATTACTCGTATCGAAGCGCGGTTACGGGATCCAAACGCGAGGCCGACCAGGCGGGCGCGAAACCGGAAACCAAGCCGGTAAGGACGGAAACAAACATCCCGATGAGCACCAGGCCGAGCGAAAACTGGACAGGAAACGACGGAAACGCGGTCGCGATCGCGAAGCACATGGCATAGGCGAAGGTCAAACCGATCAAACCGCCGAGAATGCAGATTGAGGTCGATTCGATGAGGAACTGGAGCAGGATCGTGCGGCGACGCGCCCCCAGCGCTTTGCGCGTTCCGATCTCCTTGGTCCTCTCCTTCACGCTCACGAACGTGATATTCATAATTCCGATCGCCCCCACGAAAAGGGAGAGACCCGTGATAAAAAGACCGGCGAGGGCAATCGAATTTTTCACCGGGTCGAGCGTGCTCTTGAACGCCTGCTGCTCGTTGATATCGAAGTCGTTTTTCTTTTCCGGCGGCAGCGCGCGAACCCTTCGCATCAGGCCGGTCAGCTCATCCTTCGCGTCCGCCAGTTTCAGCTTGTCCCGCACCTTCACCCGGACGTCCGATTCGCTCTTGGCGCTGAAGAATTTCTTAAACGTCGGCAGCGGAACGATCACGATCGAGTCCAGGCTGAAGAGGCCGAGAAACGAACCCTGGCGCGCGCCCACACCCAGCACCCGAAACTGTTGTCCGCTGATCTGCACTTCTTTTCCAATCGGGCTTTCCGAAGGGAAAAGAGCATCAGCGACATCGTAGCCAAGGAGACAGACATTGGCGGCCGTCCTGGTTTCCACCTCATTGAAAAAACGGCCCTCGTTGAAATCGACCACCGAAATGAGCGGATAATCGGCCGTCGTGCCCTGGACGAAAATACCGGTGACCTGGTTATCGCCCCGCTTGACGCTTTTCGAAATGTTCGACGTCGGGACCGCGAGCAGGAGGTTCGAGTTCGGAGTCGCCGCGATCATCCGGTTCAAGGGCTCGGCATATTCCGTCTTTATTTCGCGCCGATCGCGATAGTTCCACCAATCGTTCACCCGCGCCCAGGGGAACTGACTGACGTAAAGGACGTCGTCTCCCAGGATCGACATACTCTTGTCGAAGCCCGTCTGGATGCCGGAGATGGCGGTCCCCATTAACGTTACCGCAACGATGCCGATGATTACGCCGAGCGCGGTCAACATTGAGCGGGTTTTGTTCGACTGCATCTGCGCGAACGCTATTTTCCAGCTTTCAGTCAGCTCGTAGATAAAGCGTTTCATAAGGCTAGGTGAACGCCAAAGTCTCAATCTCCGGCTGTTCGGCGGTGGCGTCGCTTTCGACCAAACCATCTCGGAGATGGACGATCCGCCGGGCGTGCCGCGCGATATCCGCTTCGTGCGTTACCAGAATGATGGTGTTGCCCTCCTGGTAGAGGTTCTCCAGCAGTGCCATGATCTCTTCTCCCGTCTTCGAATCCAAATTCCCGGTCGGCTCGTCCGCGAGGATAATGGAAGGATTGTTGACCAGGGCCCGCGCGATCGCCACCCGCTGGCGTTGACCGCCGGACAACTCGTTAGGCTTGTGCTGCATGCGGTCGCCCAAACCGACCGCGCGCAGACTTTCCGCAGCGCGCTCCTCTCGCGTCTCGGCGTCGACCCCGGCGTAAATTAACGGCAGCTCGACATTGCGCAGGCTGGTGGAGCGCGGTAGCAGGTTAAACGTCTGGAAAACGAATCCGATCTCGTGATTCCGGATCGTCGCCAGCTCGTCGTCGTTCATCGCGGAAACATCCTTTCCGTTAAATTCGTAGCGACCCGAGCTGGGCGTGTCGAGGCAACCGAGCATGTTCATGAGAGTCGATTTGCCACTGCCGCTCGGCCCCATGATGGCGAGGTACTCGTTCCGATGGATCTGAAGGGTGACGCCTCGGAGAGCGTGGACCGTTTCCTCGCCCATCACGTAATGCTTCGTGATGTTCTCGATGTCGATGACGATCGGACCGCGCGGTCGAATCGTATCCGTGGTGAGCATATTCCCTGGCCGCAGGCGTGGCGAACGCCGGACGCGGCTATTTCGTGGTGGTCGTTTCCTTTTCGATGACGACTTTCGCCCCGTCCTTCAACTTGCGGCTGATCGCACTGTAGCTGCCCGAGATGACGTCATCTCCCGGCTGAAGCCCGCTCTTGATCTCCATGTAAGTGTCGTCGGCGATTCCGGTCGTTACTTTCACCCAGTGCGCCTTCCCGTCCCGCCCCATCGTGAAAACGCCCTTGTTGATTTTTTCGCGTTCTTCCTTCTCGGTTCTCTTTTCGAGTTTCTGATTCGTTAACTCGGCCGCGTTATCTCCCTTGTCGGTCGCGGCCTGTTTCTGCTTGCGCTTTTCGATCTCTTCCGGGCTCAGGTTGCTGTCGCCGGTGCGAACCGTGACGCTTTGCATCGGCACGGCCACGACATCCTTGACCATGTTGGTCTGGATGTCGGCCGTGCAGCTCAGGCCGGGACGCAGTCGGACATCGTTATCGTCGATGTGAGTCTTGACCTCGAAATTGGTCACTTCCTCCTGCGTGCCGGTGCCGCTGGTCTTACCGGTGTTGGCAATTTGCACCACCGTGCCGTGAAACTTGCGTTCGCCGTAGGCGTCAATCGTGACCAGCGCCTTGTCGCCGACCTTGACGTTGACGACGTCGTTCTCATTCACGTCCACCTGTGCTTCCATGCTGCCGAGATCGGCGACGCGCATTACTTCCGTACCCGCGAACTGGTTGGTGGCAACGACGCGCTCACCGAGTTTGCTGTTCAGAACCGTCACCGTCCCATCGATCGGCGAATAGATGGTTGTCTTGGAAAGTTGATCGCGCGCCTGGCTGGAGCCGGCCTCGGCCCGCTCGATTTCATGCACCGTGCTTTCATAGGTCGAACTCGCCACATCGCGCGCGGCCTGGGCGGCGTTATAATCCGATTCCGAAACCATTTTCTTGGCAAAGAGATCCTGAGACCGCTTCAAATCCTGCTCCGTTTTAGCCAGAGTCGCCTTCGCCTGAAGATTCATCGCTCTCGCCGAGCTTATGGCGGCCTGCTGCTGCTCGAGCAATGCCCTGTAGGAATCCGGCTTGATCTTCAACAGCAAATCGCCCTTCTTCACCACTTTGCCGTCCACCACCGGCAACTCGGTAATCTCTCCGGCCACTTCCGGTGAGATCTTCACCTCCGTCTCCGGCTGTATTTTCCCCGTGGCCGACACCGTTTGCACAATCGTTTTGCGAATCGCTTTCTCAGTCGTCACCGGGATCGGTTTCTCGCGCTTGCCCATGATCGATGCGACCACGATCCAAAGCAGGAGCAGTCCGATTGAACCAAAAATAATATAGCGCTTTCGCCGGGAGCGCTTCTTTCGGGGCGCAACTTCAGGGGTGGCAACTTGATGCATGTGAGTTGGGGGATCGGCTGGGCCGATCGGTGTTGGACTTTCTAAAGTCTTGGATAGCAAATGTGTTTTACTCCCCAATTTACATTTTCCTTTGGAGCCTTCGGCTTTGGCCGATATTGACGCTCATCTCTGGTGAGATGCAACCACGAGATCGTTTGGATTCAAGCGTTTAGCCGGCAACTTCGGAATTGCGCTCTCCGTGAGACGGGCCCGAATTTCCTGGATCGCCCAGATCGCATGTTCGGCGATGAGCGGCTCTGGGTCTGCAGCCGCCCGCTCCAAGGCGTCGAGGTCGCCTTCCCCACCGACATTTCCAAGTGCCACACAAACATTGCGAAGGAAGCCGCGTCGTTTGATCCGCTTGACCGGGGATCGGCGAAAAAGGTCCCGGAACCTCGCGTCATCAAGCGCCAGATAGTCGCGTAACGGCAGACCGATCGCGGGCCCGGCCGCAAAGCTGGCCTCACGCGAGGCTGTCGCAAAACGATTCCACGGACAGGCGTCCAGGCAATCGTCGCAGCCGTAGATGCGGTCGCCAACCAGCGGCCTTAGTTCAAGTGGGATCGAACCCTTGAGCTCGATCGTAAGATAGGAAATGCAGCGGCGGGCGTCGAGCCGGTGCGGCTCCGT
>JBBRMO010000188.1:0-4665 GCA_038230815.1 Chthoniobacterales bacterium | reverse complement strand
TCACCGAGGCGAAATTCCTTTTTCCATCCTCGACCCGCCGCCTTCTAGCGCGACCGCGTCTCAGAATGGAATCTCGTCTTCCTCCGGCTCAGCCGACGCGGAGGTTTTCGGGGGCGGCGCCGGCCGACTGGAACGCGCAGGCCGATCACCCTCTTCGGCGTTTCCGTCGCCGCCAGGTCCACCGCGGCCGCCGAGCATCTGCATCGTTTCACCGATGACTTTCAATTTGCTGCGTTTTTGCCCCGATTGTTTGTCATCCCAGGTATCGAGTTGGAGCCGCCCTTCGACGAAAACGGGCCGCCCTTTTTTGAGATATTCCCCGGCCACTTCGGCGGTGCGCCCCCAGAAAGTAACGTCGACAAACGTCACTTCCTCGCGCTTCTCGCCATTCTCAAGTGTGTACTGGCGATTAACCGCAAGTCCCAGGTCGGCAACAGCGCTGCCCTTCGGCGTGTAACGCACCTCGGGATCGCGCGTGAGATTTCCGAGCAGGATAACTTTATTGAAACTGGCCATGCCGCATTTTAAGCGGACTTACTTGGCCTCGGCGACCTTTTTTCTCTTTTCCTGCTTCGGCTTCAGGCGCTGATAGTTCTGGCGGTAAACTTCCGGGTCGAGTTTGAATTTGGAACGCAGCTTGGTGATGAGCTGCGGGTCCGCGCTAAAAACAAAATTCACGTAGTGCCCGGCATCGAGCGCGCCGGCCTGATAGGCGAACTGGCGCTTATCCATCTTCTGCACTGATTCGATGTCTGCGCCTTCCTTTTTAAATTCGGATTCCAGGCGGTCCACCACATCTTTCACGGTGTCGTCCCGGCCCTGGGTGTTGAGCACGAGCAACGCTTCGTAACGATTCGTCATACTTCTTCTACTTGGTTGAACTTGTTCATCGCGGAAGTCACGCCGTTGTCAATCGCGCATTTGATCGCTTCCGCGGCGCGCTCGATCATTTTTCGCACACGCTCTTTTTCTTCGTCAAAAAATCGGCCAAGAACGTAATCGATGGAGCCGCGTTCTGGGGCCGCGCCAATTCCAAGCCGCAACCGCGGCACCTCTTCGGTCGCCAAATTGATGATGACCGATTCGAGACCATTGTGCCCTCCCGGGCCACCGCCCGGGCGAAGCCGCAACCGCCCCAACTCCAGCGCAAAATCATCCAGCACCACGAGGATTTCAGATGGCGCAATTTTGTAGAAATCAGCCACGGCGGTGAGCGACTCACCACTCCGGTTCATATAGCTCATGGGCTTGACCAACGTGACTTCGCTCGAACGCGCCACTTGCGCGTCCCATTTCGCCTGGTGCTCGAACTGCACCCCGGCGCCTTGCGCGAAAAAATCGAGCGCGATAAAACCGACGTTGTGCCGTGTCGCGGCATATTCCGGCCCGGGATTGCCCAGACCAGCCACGAGACGAATCCGCGAATCAGCCATTCGCGGGCGCGACGGTTATTTCTTCTCCTTCGCAGCGGCGGCCGGGGCAGCCGCGGCTTCGCCTTCCGGCTTCTTTTCCTTGATGACTTCCGGCGACGTCGGCGCTTCCGCGGCGGCGACTGGCTCTTCTTCCACTGTCGGCGCCATTACCGAGAAAACAGTCAATTCCGCGTTGGTCTTGGCCACGACGCCCTCCGGCAACTTGATGTCGCGGACGTGAATGGAATCACCGATGTTCAAATTGGAAACGTCGACCGAAATCAAATCGGGGAGATCGCGCGGGAGACATTCCACCTCCAGGTTGCGCAGGCTTTGCTCGAGCAGGCCGCCGAAATTCTTCACGCCGTTCGCCATGCCGGACGATTCCAACGGGATCGCCGCCTCGATCTTCTCGTCCATCGAGATCGCATGGAAATCGACATGCAAAATGTCGCCGCCCAAAGGCGAGTGCTGCACTTCCTGCAACAACGCCGTCCGCGTTTCGCCCGCAATCTCCACGTCCACCAGAATGTTCTCGCCCGAGGCATGACTGAGCAGCGCGCTGATTTCCCGACGAGAAACCTGCAGCGGTTCCGGCTTTGTTTTTCCGCCGTAGATCACCGCCGGGACCATCCCCTTCGCTTTCAACTTCCGCGCGGCGGCGCGGCCGATACCTTCGCGGCGTTCCGCGTTGAGTTTCACTTGCTTGGCCATAAATCAGTTTCCGTTGTCGATTTTGAACAGCGACGAAACCGATTCATCATTGTGAATCCGCTTCATCCCTTCGCCGAGAAGCTCGGAGACGCATTGCACCATGATCGAAAAACCTTCGATGGGGCTCACGGGCGTGCTGTTGGTCGTTACTAAGTCCTTGATTTGAGATTTTTGCAACCGCGGCTTGGCCACATCGACCAGCACGGCATGGGCGACCGCCGCATAGATATCGAGGGCGCCATGTTTCTTTAAAATCTCGGCCGCGGAAGTAAGTGTTCCCGCGGTTTCGGTCAGGTCGTCCGTCAGCAAAACATCGCAGCCTTCGACTTCACCGATGACATAAAGGGCCTTCGTTTCGGTCGCGCTCTTTCGTTGCTTCGCCACGATGGCGAGGCCGGCATTGAACGCCTGCGAATACGCGGAGGCCATCTTCAACCCACCCACGTCCGGCGAGACGATGACCGTCTTGCGCGTCAACTTCTCGCGCAGATACCGGATCAGCACCGGCATGGAATAAAGATGATCGACCGGAATATCGAAAAAGCCCTGCACCTGCTGCGCATGTAAATCCATCGTCAGGACACGCTGGACGCCGGCCGCGACCAACAGATTCGCGATCAACTTCGCGGTGATCGGCACGCGCGGCTTGTCCTTGCGATCCTGCCGCGCGTAACCAAAGAACGGAATGACCGCGGTGATCCGATCCGCACTCGCCCGTCGGGCCGCGTCCACCATGATGAGCAATTCCATCAGGTGATCGTTGGTCGGCGGACAGGTCGGCTGAATAATGAAGACATCGCGGCCGCGGATGTTTTCCTCGATCTTGACGTAAGTCTCACCGTCCGGAAACGAGCTGATGATTGCCTGACCGAGCGGAATACCGATGTAATTGCAAATGCGTTGGGAGAGCTCGCGATTCGCGGTCCCGGTGAAAACTTTCATCTCTGGCTGAAGCGCGAACATGGGAAAAGGAGCGCAAGGCTAAGCAGTCAGTTCGGCAAGCGCAACCGCCAAAACGACCTCAACGCACGACCCTGCCACCGGAGGAGCTTTGACCCTCCCGCTGGCCGCTTCGGCCGCACCGGGAAGCTGAGCCCCCAGAGAATTTTCGTCGTCCTCCTGGCCGGAGCGTTCCCCTGCGAGCCGGAGCCACCTCTCTAACAAAGCAGGCCATCCTTGCTTGGTGCCGATGCGGCTTTCTTCGTCGTCGGGAAAAGCCTTAAAGTAATTATGGTAGTTATAGAAAATATGGCTTTGGCACAATCGGTGCTCCAAAATGATCGATGATGGTATGCTCTCCGCAGAAATCGACCGCCCAGCAGTGCCGCGGCCTGACGCTGGTTGAAACAATGGTCGCGCTCGGCGTCCTCGGCATCGGGCTGGCGACTACCATACCCGCACTCACCCGCACCAACGTCTTCGCCGCGTCCGCCCGGAACCGCACCGGCGCCGAAACCCTGGCGCAAAATGAAATCGATAAATTCCTTTCCTACTCTCCCTTTAATCCACAGAAAACGAACATCTCGGACGGCAGTATCCAAGTTCCCAAAGACCCCAACGCCACCCCGCCGACCTACGATCTGACGATCGGGACCCACACTTATACGAACGTCCCGATCTATCGCGACAGCCAGAACAACATCATCGTTTCGGGAACTCTTACCACCGTCATCACCGACGTAAGTCCGACCTACAACGGCGGGGCGTCACCGGTAACCATCCCGTTGTACCGCGCGCAAGTTACCGTTACCTATACCTACCTGAGTCGCAATTACACCCTCACCAGTAGCACTCTCCGAGTGTCCGATATATGAAAAAGGAACGCGCCTTTACTCTTGTGGAAGCGATGATCACGCTGAGCATTCTTGGCGCGGTCGGCACCATCCTCTACTCGATGTTCTACACCAGCACCGTGCTCGGGGCGAAGAATGTTGCGACCAACACCGCTCACCAGCAAGCCCGGACGGCGATGCTACAAATGGTCCAGGACCTTCACTCCGCGGTTTCGTTGCCCGCCTTGGTTGACGCCGCTGGCAGTCCGATGCCGACGCCGGTTGCCGGCGCCAGTCCCAGTCCTGCCGCCGGCATTTCGTTCCAGATTTGGTCGGGTGGTCCTTACCAGGTTGTGAGCGATCAGGTGGCGACGGATACAAGCGTGCGCATTAAAATGCTCACGACGGCGACGATCCCGAAAGACACGCAGCGTTTTATCATGACGAGTCACCGGATCGAGAGCGACATCTCCTCCGTTTCCACCATTGGATCCAGTGGTGCATACACGACCTATCAACTCACCTTCCCTTCGGCCCTGGGGACGGCCATTTCTGGTTCTGGAACAAGTAACTACGCCTGCTTCATTTCCGATCGCTGCTCTTACATCGTCGTTAACAACCAGCTCATGTGGAGTGGCCCAACCGCGCGTCGAAATGCTTCGGTCATGGGGAGCGATATTACCTCGACCAATCCGTTCACCATGCCAACCACCGCGGGCGGGGCGCTCTACTACCGGAACGTCGCTGCCATCGATCTTACCACCAGC
>JBBRMO010000187.1:0-4679 GCA_038230815.1 Chthoniobacterales bacterium | reverse complement strand
TACGCACCTGCACCACGCCGATGAACAAAAGGATCAGCGGCACCAGGATGCATAGAGCCAGCAGCGCACAACCGAAGAATTCCTTGTCGTTCATAATCCGGTGGGAGCGTCGATGAACTCCCAGGCTAGATTGAACCGGTCCGACAAGTGCGCCGCCAGCGCCTTCACTCCGAATGTTTCCGTCGCGTAATGGCCGCCGAGCAAAAGGTTGATGCCCAATTCTTCGGCCGCTACCGCCGCCCAGTGCGGCGCTTCGCCGGTGATGAAGGTATCGATTCCTTCGCGGGCGACTGCGTAGATTTCAGAACCTGCTCCGCCGGTGATCAACCCGATTGATTTCGCCTGCTGCGGACCGTTCGCAAAGATCCTAACCGGGCCGCCTAACGAGTCCCCGAGCCTGCGCGCGAGGTCGTCGCACGAAATCTGCATCTGCGCCCTGAGCCCAAGGCATTGACCTTTCGCCTCAAAAAATGGTTCGGTCCCTTCGAGGCCAAGCGCACCGGCGAGCTGGGCATTGTTGCCGAGAACGGAATGGAGATCGAGCGGGAGATGCGCGCTGTAGAGGGCGAGGTCATGCTCGAAGATCTGCTCGATCATCCGCCGGCGGCCACCCGTGATCGGTTGGAGGCCGGGCCAGAACAGACCGTGGTGGACGAGGAGCAGGTTGACCCCGCGCTCAATCGCGAGATCGATGGTGCGGATTGACGCATCGACCGCCGCGCCGATCCTCGTGACCGCGCCGGAATTCTCGACCTGGAGGCCGTTGAGCGCGTTCGGCCAATCGTCGATCTCGCCGATGCGAAGGTGTTCGTCCGCGTAGGAGACGATTTGAGCAAGAGCCGCCACGGGCGGTATACTGGATAGGACCCCCAAAGATTGCACGCGAAGAAAAGACGGAGGAATCGGAAGCGCTTGACGAAATCTTTCCGTGTTGTGACGGTGAGATGTCGCCGTTGCGATCTCAACCAGGAGGAACTGTGGAATACACTGACGCGCCTACTTTAGAACCGCCGGTCTCGGCCGACACCATGGAGTGCCCGCTCTGCGGTCATGTCCTGCCCAAGAACGCGGAAGCGTGCGACAAATGCGATTGGGTGCGCACCCATACGGAGACCGCGGAAGGCAAAGCGAGTGACGCGGTCGCAGTCATGCTGAGCGTGATTCCGGGCCTTGGGCATGTCTACAAGGGATACAAAATGCTCGGCCTTGTTTTCGTGATTGGCGCGTTCGGCGCCATCCTGCTCGGTGGATTGGCGGCAACCGCTACGGCCGGATTCGGTCTCGCCCTGATCCCGATCTATTGGTTCGCGGTCATGTTCCATGTTTATGGCATCGAAGATCGAGCCGCGTCGACCGCGAAGGACGAAGGCGAACAGTATTAAGGTGGATCGAGCGCTCCGCCGCTCGAAGCCGGCGAAGCTGGGAAAATAAACTTCGCGCGATCCCTCCGCCGCGGGACGCGATCCACCTACTTGGTCGCGACGGAGCGATGGATTTCTTCCAAAATCTCACGCAGGCCGTAGCGGAATTTCCATTCTGGATAGTGCTGCTGAAATTTCCGGACGTCGCTGATCCACCAGATGTGGTCGCCGATCCGATTCACTTCCTCGTATTTCCAGGTTAAACGGCGGCCGCTGATTTCCTCGCAGAGAGCGATCGCCTCCAGCATTGAACAATTGGAATGGCGGCTGCCGCCGATGTTGTAGACCTCGGCCACCCGCGGCGCGCGAATAAAGGCGTCGAAGGCGTCGACGAGATCGGCGCTGTGAATGTTGTCGCGCACTTGCTTGCCGCCATAGCCGAACACGCGGTAAGGGCGGCCTGTAACGGTGCAAATCATCAGGTAGGAAAGGAACCCGTGGAGTTCCGCTCCGGCATGGGCCGGTCCGGTCAGGCAACCGCCGCGAAAACAAACCGTCGGCATTCCGAAATAACGTCCGTATTCCTGGACCAGAAGGTCCGCGGCCGCCTTCGACGCCCCGAAAAGCGAATGTTTCGTGTAATCGATGCTCATCGTTTCCGAAACACCGGGTTCATATTCGTGGCCCTCGGCAATTTCCCAGCGCTGCGGGAGTTCCCGCAACGGCAGACGGTTCGGAGTGTCGCCGTAGACTTTGTTCGTGGAGGTGAAAACGAAGGGAGCTTCCGGGCAATACGCGCGAGCCGCCTCTAGCAGATTAAGGGTGCCGTTGGCGTTCACCGTGAAATCGGTTTGGGGATCACGCGCAGCCCAATCGTGCGACGGCTGGGCGGCGGTGTGGATCACGGCGGCGATCTGGTTCCCCTGCTCCCTGAAAAGTGCGGAAACTTTTTCGGCCGCGCGAATATCGAGGTCGTGATGTTCGTAAGCGGGAAGGGTCCGGACGAGATCGTCTCGCGTCTTTTGAGTGGAAGCTTCCGGGCCAAAAAACTGGCTCCGCATGTCGTTGTCGATCCCGATCACACGATACCCTTCAGCCGCGAAATGCCGGGCGCTCTCCGAACCAATCAGTCCCGCCGACCCGGTCACGATAATTTTTCGCATCGCCAGACTGGAAGCGGAAGTTGTGCCGGAAGGCCTACGACCCGGCCAGCATCCAGGTGAGGTCGCCATTCACGGGCGCGACCCGGGCCGCGGGAAACTCGGTCTCGCCCTGCAAAACCCTCTCGAGAAGCGACGGATTCTTATTCGCGTTCGCCAGGAAACAAACGTGCCGGGCCTGATTGATCAACGGAAAGGTGAAGGTGAGCCGCCACGAATCGAATTTCGGCACGAAATTGGCGACCACTTTCCGGGCCTTTTCCTCCAGCGCCGCAGTTCCGGGAAACAACGAAGCGGTATGCCCGTCATCCCCCACTCCGAGCAGAATCAAATCGTGGCGGTAGACCATTTCACCGCATTGGGCGGCTAATACGGCGAGGCCGTCCTGATATTCCTGGGCGGCAATTTGGGGATCGATTTCCCCGCGCAGGCGTGCGACCGAACTTTCCGGAACGGCCGCCAGAACAAAAAGAGATTCGCGCGCCATCCGGAAATTGCTTTGCGGATCGTCCGGCTGCACGCAGCGCTCATCGCCGAAGGTGAAATGGATCCGGTCCCACGGGAGCTCGCGGCCGATCCGGGCGAACTCGGAGTAAACAGGTCGCGGCGTATTTCCCCCGGAAAGAGCAATGCGAAATTGATTGCGTTCGGCCAGCGCGGCGCGGGCCTGGGTCAGGATGAATTCCGCGGCATCGCGCACGAAATTCTGCGAACGAACGATGTCGCGTTTCATGCCAGGTGCGGGGCTAGATCGCGCAATGCGACAGGCCGCGCTTCTCGAGATAGCGCTGGTGATAATCTTCCGCGCGATAGAACGCGGGCGCGGGTTGGATGGAAGTGACAACCGGGCTCTTGAATCGGCCGCTTTTCTCGAGGCGCGCCCTGGATGCCTCCGCTGCGGCCTGCTGTTCCGGCGAATGATAGAAAATCACGGAGCGATATTGGTCTCCCACGTCGGGTCCCTGACGGTTCAGCGTGGTCGGATTGTGGTTCGACCAGAAGACCTCGAGGAGATGATCGTAGCTGACGACCGCCGGATCGAATTCAACCTGCACGACTTCGGCATGGCCCGTCGCGTGACTGCAAACGTCTTCGTAGGAAGGATTCTCCGTCTTGCCGCCAGCGTATCCGACCGCCGCATCGGTTACCCCGGGGATCGCGCGAAACGTCGCCTCCACGCCCCAAAAACAACCGGCGCCAAATGTCGCTTTTTCCGTTGTCATGCGTTCACCATGAAACGGGGAGAGGAGAGACGCAAATGCAGGTCATCCCACTCACATGACCATCCCACCGTCCACGGTCAGGACCTGGCCGGTGATGTATTTCGCTTCCGCGGAAGCAAGGTAGGCAACCGCGCCTGCGATATCGTCGGGCTCACCGAGTTTGCCCATCGGAACTTTTTGCAGAATGCCCTGCCGGATTTCCTCGGAAAGCACGGTCGTCATATCGGTCTCGATAAGTCCCGGAGCGACGGCGTTCACCGTGATCCCGCGGCTGGCCAGTTCGCGCGCGAGAGTTTTCGTGAGGCCGATTAACCCCGCCTTGCTGGCGGCATAATTCGCCTGGCCCGCATTGCCGATCAAACCAGCGATCGAGCTGATATTGATGATTCGGCCGCTCCGTTGTTTCGCCATCGGGCGCATCACCGCCTGGGCGAAGAGGAAAGCGCCTTTCAAGTTTGTGTTCAGGACCGTGTCCCAATCGTCCAGCGACATGCGCATGCTCAAGCCATCCCGGGTCACTCCGGCGTTGTTTACCAGGATGTCGACGCGTCCAAAATCTTCGAAGATCTGACCGGCCGTTTTTTGGACAGCGGCGTGGTCCGCCACGTCAACCGCGTAAGCCTTTGCCGCATCGGCGCGAGCCGCGTTGATTTCATCGGCCGTTTTTTTTGCGTTTACTTCGGTGCGGCTGACGGAAGCAACCCGCGCTCCTTCTTTCGCCAGACGGACGGCGATGGCGTGGCCAATGCCGCGGCCCGCACCAGTAACGATCGCCACTTGATTTTCGAGTCTCATAAAGCCTGGGATCATATCATCAAGGAGCGGCGGTCTCCAGACCGCCGTTTTAGTTGTAGCCGGGATCGCCGATCCCGGCTACAGCTTGAATCTCAAAATGTGAATACACTGAGAAACGCCACGTCGACGGCGAGCGCTTC
>JBBRMO010000186.1:0-4732 GCA_038230815.1 Chthoniobacterales bacterium | reverse complement strand
CAGCGCGGCGTCCCTACCTTATGGAAACACAAGCAACCGCATAAACTGTTTGCCCTTTTCCGTCAGGCGCGCGCCAACACCGCGGCCCGAGATCCGGTCGCTCGTGAGAATGCCGGCGTCCACCGAGCTCGGTTTCATGTAGGAAAGTTCCGGTTCGGAAACGGGTTTCGTTCCCGGATGAATTTTTAACGGCACCCCCGCGCGATTGAAAGAGATCTCCCAGCTGGGCGGCTCTGCTTCCGGTTTTTGCCTGGTCATCCAGGGATAGAACTTCATGAGATCGAAATTTTTCGAGGCCGGCACCAGGACGCGGTAAAGCGTTTCCTCCTCGGAAAGGAACTCCGGGATCGTGAGCGCCGGCCGTTTCTGAAGCGCGAGATAAAGCCGGGCGATGTCGAGGCCGGCCAGGTTCAGCCCGTTGTAAAGGCCATGATGGTTCGGATCATTTTTGAAAAACGCTTCGTGCCACGATTCAAATTGCCGGCTCAACATCAGGTTGAGCTCAAGGTGCACATGGGCTCGCTCCTGGTTTAGCCCTTCGCCGGTGTGTCCCATCACGCCGAGTGGGTCGTGCTGCTCCACGCGCTGGCCGTTGTGCACCACGATCGAACTAAGATGGCCGTAAAGACTGTAGTATTTGCATCCATCGAACCGATGCTCGACCACGACATAACGGCCGTAATTTGAGAAACCGGCTACCGGGTTGGCGTGGACCACCACTCCCGCGGCAATCGCGCGCACCGGATCGAGCGGCTCGCCCTGCGCATCGCGCTGAAGCGGACGGATGTCGATCCCTTCGTGGAGGCGGGTGTAGATGATCCCGGCCGACGTCTCGACCGGGTTGCGGACAAAGCCGTAGCGGCCTCCCTCCCACGGCGTCGATTTTTCGCCGTGATAATCCCGCTCGATGTATTGGTAAAACGCCGGGCCGTCGCCGCGCAGCAGCGCGTCGTTATCCGTTGGCAAGACGAGATTGAGCGGTTCGGCGCTCGTGGAAGCGATGGCCCCAAGGCAGCCGAGCAAAGCTATCACCCAGCGCCGCATGCTTACTTCCGCGCCCGGGGCGGCCAATCCTTCTTGAGCAACGTGACGTCGCCGGGGGTCAGGCCCGACGCGATATAAATTCGGCCATCGGAAATGCGGCGGTCGATTTGAAGTTCCGTAATCGGACGGCCGTTGATGAAAACGAAGAGAGAGCCTCCCCGGCGATCGACGCTGAGGGAGTCGAGCGCGAGGCGGCCATGCTCGTTCAATTGGAACAAGGCGCCGTGCGTTCCGTCGGTCGCGAGATAGGTTTGGAGTCCGGTCACATCATTCTCCGAGAGGGTTGATACCTTTTCGATCGTGACGGTGCGGCCGGAAAACTTGAATTGGGTGGAGAAGACCGGGCCATCTCTAGCGTTTGCTTCCGCATGAACTCGAAACGTGGAATACTGTTTCGCTTCGACCAGGGAAAGCGCTGCCAGACCGATGAGAACGGCAAGGGCGGCGGGTTTCATGGCCGATTGATAAAGAGTTTGACAGGATTTGCAACGTTTGCTGATTAGCCGCTCATGAGCCGTTCGATTGTTTTCGCCTTCGTCGTTTTGACGTTTGCGACTCGTCTGTGCGCCGAGGAGCCGGCAGGCACACCGGAAAAGCGGGGATGGTTCAACCGGATGCTCCATCCGTTCCAATCGTCAAACCCGGCGCCGACCTATAAGGACGCTCGCCTCCGCGGTCTGGTCCTTGAACTGAAGTCGTCGCCCGAGCCGGTGAGATTGTCCGAGGTCCGACAACTCCAGGTGAACGTCACGCTTAAGAACGTCTCCAAGCGCGCCGTGGTCCTCGATTTCCCAAGCGAGCAACGCTTCGAGATTTACCTGCGTAATTCCTCGGAAGCCATCCTAACGATCTGGTCCGATAACCACGCCTTCGAAGACAAGCCCGGAACGGTCCTGATCAACCCGGCCGAGCACATCGATTATCCCGCCACCATCGCGACCCGCGATCTCTCGCCGAACAAGGTCTTCATTGCCGAGGTTTTCTTTCCGCAGTACCCCGAGCTGCGGATTCGGCAAAAGTTTCTGACCGCGCCGTAAAGATGTAGCCGGGATCGATGGCCCGACTGTTATAATGCCACGACCGGGATCATCGATCCCGGCTACAACTTTGAAACTGTTTTCCGACTACCATACCCATCCCCAGGGCCACCGGGTTCAGCCTTACAATCAGAGTCTGCTCCAGCCCTGGATCGATAGTGCGCGGGAACGCGGTTTGAGCGACATCGCTTTTACCGATCACGATCGATATCACGCCGGGATCGATTTCGAGGAAATCGATCAGCTGCGAGCCGCGAATCCCGACATGAAAATTCGCGCCGGCCTCGAGCTCGACAATGATCCGGAAACATCCGCGGCTGGACGAGCGTGGGTCGAGAAACACCGGGACCGCCTCGATTTCGTGCTCGGCTCGGTCCACTACCTCGATCGCCCGGATCAGATGTTCGACAGCGTTCCCGCCGGCGCGGAACAATTTGCCGGGCGGGAGATCGATGCCCTGTACGCCGATTATTTTCGCCGCCTTCGCGAGATCGCCGCGACGGGTCTGGTCGATTGTCTGTCGCATCTCGATCTGATCAAGATTCACGGGCACCGTCCCAATTCACGGATCGAGGATCTCATCGCTGAAACTCTCGATTTCATCGCCGGGCGCGGCCTCGCCCTCGAATTATCAACTGCGGGGTGGCGCAAACCCGTGAACGAACTTTATCCCTCCGACGAAATCATTGCACTCGCGCTTGAGAAAGGGATTCCATTCACCACCGCATCCGACGCGCATTCCCACGTCCAGCTCGGCGAGAATTACGAACGCCTCGCGAAGAAAATGGCGCAGCTCGGGATTCGCGAAGTCTGCGTCTTCAAGCGCCACCAGGCAGAGTCACGAGCGCTGTAGCTGCTTGTCAGCCCGGGCCGCAAAGACGGCGAGGGCGCTTCGCTGCGCGAGATGACAGCTGCGAAAATGTTACAGCCCCAGGCCGCCGATTCCCATTCCACCGGTGATCTTCGTCATCTCGGATTGGGCCAGCTCCTTGCCCTGCGCGATCGCCTGTTTCACGCCACTCAAGACCGCTTCCTCAAGAAATTCCACATCCTCGGGATCCACGATCTCCTTCGCGATTTTGATCGAGAGGACGTCCCCGGAACCGTTCGCTACCACCGTAATCTTCCCGCCGGCTGCCTGCACTTCGACTGTTTTGTCTTCGAGCTCGGCCTGGGTTTTCGCCATCTGCTCCTGCATCTTCTGGGCCTGCTTCATCAACTTGTTCAGGTTCATAATCGGTCAATCGTTCACGGTTCTGATTTCACCCTTAAAAATTTCCAACGCTTCGCGGATGAGGGGGTCATCTTTAAAGGTCGCCTGGGATTCCGGTTTTTTCGGGTCGGGTTGGGCGGGCGCTTCCATTGCCGCGACGACCGGAAGACCCTCTTTTAAAACAAATTTAAGGCCCCAGCTTTGGCCGCTGAGTTCCTTGATCAAGGCCTCAAGAAAATCGCGCGTCCGGGGAATGGAAAGCGATTCCATCGCCGTCTTTTGTTGTGGAGGGAACCCAACGACAAGAAATCGTCCTTCGATTCCCAACGCCGTGGCCGATTCCACCCACGGGCTGATCAACCGGCGGCGCGTGCGGACCTGCTGAACCACTTTTTGCCAGACCGCTTCGGGATCCGCGGCCTCCAATTCGGGACTGGGTGTGGGCGGAATTTCTTCCCGAACAACGTTCGCTGGCTGGGCCTGCTCGGCGGGGCGCGCCAGTTCCGATTTCCGGGGCGGCGCGGTGGCAGGTTTCAAGAGGCTTTTCGCAGGCGGCGCGGTGGGCGTTTGCGGTTTTCCATCACGCAACGCCGCGAGATTCTCGATCACTTCGTTCAGCGTGACCTGGCTGAGAGTTTGAATGGCCTTGATCACGGCGACTTCGAAGTGGAGCCGTTTGTTCGGCGCCCATTTCATCCGGCCTTCCGCGGCGGCAAACTGATCGATCAATTCGAGCAGGCGATCGGTCTCGATCATCGCGGCCTGAGCTTCGAGCGACTTCTGCAGGTCGGGATTCAGGTCGTCCGCCAGCGCTTCCGGTTTCACCTTTCCGACGAGCAAATCGCGCAAATACGAAATCAGGTCGGACATCAATTTCATCATGTCCCGCCCGCTGTCGGCCTCGGTGTGGAGCAGTTCGAGCGCTCCCGGAGTTTCGCCGCGCAAAATCTTCTCCGTAAACTGCGCGACGGTTTGCTCGCTCGTAAAACCGAACACGCTCAGGACGTCAGCTTCGGCGATCTGGTCCCCGCAAAACGCGACCAGCTGATCGAGCATCGATTCGGCGTCGCGCAATCCGCCGTCCGCGCCTTTCGCGATCGCATGCGCCGCTGCGGGGTCGAGCGTGATCTTCTCCTTGCCCGCGATGAATTGGAGATGCTGCGCGATCAGGTTGGCGGGAATCCGATGAAGGTCGAAGCGCTGGCAGCGACTCAGGATTGTCGGCAGAACCTTTTGCGGCTCGGTTGTGGCGAAGATGAACTTCACGTGCGGCGGCGGCTCCTCCAGCGTCTTGAGCAAGGCATTGAACGCCGCCGAAGTGAGCATGTGAACTTCGTCGATGATATAGATTTTAAAGTGCCCTTTGCTGGGCAAGTACCGGACGTTGTCTCGCAGCTCCCGCACCTGTTCGACGCCGTTGTTGCTGGCGCCGTCAATT
>JBBRMO010000185.1:0-4733 GCA_038230815.1 Chthoniobacterales bacterium | reverse complement strand
GTCCCGGGTCGCGAAAGCGCTCGCGAAGAAGATCGGAACAACGAAGCACGAATGAAACTTTATCGCCGCATCTTTGATCGTCGGTCATCCGGATTGGTTTCGTCCTTCGTTCTTCGTCCTTCGCCATTTGGAGTTCATCCCGGTTCCCCATGAAGGTTCATCTGCGTCAGGTTCAGGACGGCGTGCATCTTGAAGGCGAAGAGGAATGCCCGATTCCCGAACTCGCCGCGGAAGGGGTTGTTTGCACAGGGCCGGTCCGTTATTCGCTCGATCTCGGGATCTCCGAAGGCGCTCTCTGGGTAACGGGCACTCTCGTCCAACCGGTGGAACTGAAATGCGTCCGGTGCCTCGAGCCATTCCCATTCGCCATCGAAGTGCACGCCTTCTCCATCCACCACGAACTGGCAGGCCCCGAGCTGATCGATCTCACTCCCTACTTTCGTGAAGACATTCTGCTCAATCTTCCCGCGCATCCGCATTGCGACCGCGAAGGCGGGCGGATCTGTCCCTCCGCGGTGCCCGTTGCTCCGCCGTCTGATTCGGATGGGAAGCGGGCGCCCGATTGGAGCGCTCTCGATAAGCTGAAGCTGTAGCCGCAACCAGTCATCCCGAGTGGGGGGCAAGCGGAGTCGAGAGCCCCCGTGACTCGTCGAGCGACTCTCGTCGGGATCCCCGGCTGCCCTCGAGTTGACGCTAACAAGATTTGTCTTTTCGCGAAATCCTGCTTTCCTACTCCCCTTCTTATGGGAGTTCCCAAACGCAAAACTTCGAAGATGCGCCTGCGCACCCGCAAGGCGTCGCATCGCTGGCAAGCTCCGCAGCTGAACAAGTGCACTCAGTGCGGCAGCACGGTCGCGTCGCATACCGCCTGTTCTTCCTGCGGCTATTATAAAGGCCGGCAGGTGCTGAGCGTCGGCGCGTGAGGGCGCCCGTTAGCGTGGGGGCGTAACGAATCAGCGGTCACCCCGAGCGCAGTCGAGGGATCCCGTTGGGAAACGCGCGGGTGACTCTACGGGGTCCCTTGACTCTGCTCGGAACGACGATCCTGTTTTTCGTTTTGCATTCATGTCCTGATCGCCGCAAAATCCCGCTCCGATGAAAATCGCTCTCGATGCCATGGGCGGCGATTTCGGTCCGCCAAATATTGTCAGTGGCGCCGTCATGGCGCTGAATGAGTATCCTCACATCGGGAAGCTTTTTCTCGTCGGCGACACGCCCCGGATCGAGGTGGAACTGAAAAAACATGGATGCACTGATGGCCGAATCGAGATCGTCCACGCCAGCCAGGTCGTCGAAATGCGCGATCGCGCCGTCGACGCGGTCCGCCGGAAAAAAGATTCATCGATCAGCCGCGCGGTCGACCTGGTGAAGAAGGGCGACGCCGCCGCGATCGTGAGCGCAGGTCACACCGGCGCGGCTGTGGCAGCGACCGCCATTAAACTGCGCACGCTTCCGGGGGTGGACCGGCCTGGGATCGCGGCCGTGATTCCCTCGGAGACCAATGTCTTTGTCCTGATTGATGCCGGAGCCAACAGCGACCCGCGGCCCGAACATATGGTGGAGTACGCGATCATGGGCTCCGTTTATTCGCGCCACGTCCTGGGATACGAAAACCCTTCCGTCGGCCTGATGTCGATCGGTGATGAAGACATGAAAGGGAGCGACCTGACGAAGGAGGTTTTCAAGATGCTCAAGCTGAGCAACCTCAATTTCCGCGGCAATATCGAAGGCCACGATCTTTTTGCCAACCCGGTCGAGGTGGTGGTTTGCGATGGATTTGTCGGCAATGTGATTTTAAAAACATGCGAGTCGATCGGCGACGCCATTTTCAAATGGCTCAAGCACGAACTGATGAAAACGAAGACGCGGATGTTCGGCGCTTATCTCGCCCGGAATGCGTTTCTCACCATTCGGAAAAAGATTAACTACGAGGAATACGGCGGGATGCCACTTCTGGGAGTGAATGGCATTTGCATCATTGCCCATGGAGCGAGTACGCCCAAGGCAATCAAAAATGCGTTGCGGGCGGCGGCCGAATCGATTGAACAGCAGGTGAACCCGCATATCGTCGAGGAAGTTCGGCGTCACCATGAAAAAGCAACCTCGCTCGAGCCCTCGCTCCGGTAAGTCGAACCGCACCGTCTCGATCGTCGGCACCGGCAGTTATATGCCGGAAAAAGTCCTGACCAACGCCGACCTGACCGTGATGGTCGACACGACCGACGAATGGATCACGACGCGGACCGGAATAAAGGAACGGCGCATCGCGGCGAAGGACGAGCAAACCAGCGACATGGCCACCAAGGCCGCGCTGAAGGCACTCGAGCAGGCGGAAGTGGAGCCGAAGGATATCGATCTCATCCTGGTCGCGACCGCCACGCCAGACATGCTCTTTCCGGCGACGGCCTGCTTCGTCCAAAAAAAGCTCGGCGCGAAAAACGCCGCCTGTCTCGATATCTCGGCGGCCTGCGCCGGTTTCCTGTTCGGCGTCGAGATCGCGCAACAATTCATTACGTCGCACACCCACGACACCGTGCTCGTTATCGGCGCGGAGAAGCTTAGCTCGATCACGAATTGGACCGATCGCAACACCTGCGTGCTTTTCGGCGACGGCGCGGGCGCAGCCGTCCTGCAGCATCGGGGCCGCGCGCATGGTGTCATCAGCACCCACATCGGGAGCGACGGTGACTACACCGATATTCTTTTCATGCCGGGCGGCGGGTCGCGTTGTCCGATCACGAAAGAGAATGCGCACATGAACCTGGCGACGATCCACATGACGGGGAAGGACGTTTACAAGCAGGCCGTCATCTCGATGCTCAGCGCCTCCAAGAAAGCACTCGAGCAGGCCGGCCTCACGACGGACGACATCGCGTGCGTCATTCCGCATCAGGCGAATCTGAGGATCATCGAGGCGATCGCCGATCGCTTGAAAATCCCTCTCGACCGTTTTTTTGTGAATCTCGACAAATACGGCAACACCTCGGCGGCGGCCGTGGCGATGGCGCTCGATGAAGCCAACCGCAGCGGGCGGATCCAGCGTGGCGACTATGTGTTGATGGTCGTCTTCGGCGGGGGATTGACCTGGGCCAGCACGGTGGTGGAGTGGTGAATTTGTAGGGCGTCTGGGTCAGACGCCTCCTCTTTGGCGTTTCACAGAAACGCCCTACAATGAGAAAAATGCTCATAGAAACCCACTCCCACCTCGACTATCCGGATTTCGCGCCGGACTTCGACGAAGTGCTGAAACGCGCGACCGAGGCCGGCGTCACCCGCATTATCACGATTGGAACGTCGATCGAAAGCAGCCGTCGCGCGGTCGCGCTGGCGGAGAAACACCCGAACGTCTTCGCGGTGATCGGCGTCCATCCGACCTACGTCGAGGAATCGGGCGAGGATGTGATCTCACCTTTGCGGGAACTGGCGCAGAACCCGCGGGTAGTTGCGATCGGCGAAACGGGTTTGGACTATCATTCCCTGCCCAGCCTGGAACTGGCAAAAGATGGCAAGACGACCCAGGTTTTCGTCAAGGCACTCCAGACTTCTACGGAGGAGCAAATCGAGGCGGAAATCCACGACGGCGCTTACAAATCGAAACAGGCCAGCCTTTTCGAGCAGCAATTGGATCTCGCCGCTGAGCTTGGCTTAAACGTCGTCATCCACCAGCGCGATGCCTGGGACGACGCCCTGGAAATCATGCGAGCTTACACCGGCAAAGTGCGAGGCGTCTTCCATTGCTTCGGCGGTTCGCTCGAACAGGCCAGCGAGGTGCTCGATCTCGATCACCTGGTTTCGTTTACCGGGATCGTCACATTTAAGAACGGGGCCAACGTCCGGGAGGTGGCGGCGCAGGTTCCGCTCTGGAAATTCATGGTGGAAACCGATTGCCCCTATCTCGCTCCAGTCCCGTTTCGCGGAAAACGCTGCGAGCCCGCGCATACCCGGATTGTGGCGGAAACGATCGCCAGCGCCCGCGGTATTTCCCTCGATGACGTGGCGGAAGCGACCACAGATACCGCGGAAAAATTTTTCAGGTTCGAACGATGAAAAGAAAAGTTGGATCGGGCGCGCATTTCATCCGCCGCGGCGAATCGTCGATATTAAAGTATGCCGGCGCAGTCGGGACGCTGTTGGCATCGCGCGCGGAGAGCACGATCCACCTGGGCTTGCTCATGAGCATGGCACTCTTCATCAGTTCTTGCGTGGCGCCGGACACACGCCACCATCTCGTGGTCAGCATCCCGGAACAACGGCTGGCGCTGCTCGACCATGGCGCCCTCATCGCCTCCTATCCGGTTTCCACCTCGAAGTTTGCGATCGGTGACGCACCGGGAAGCCGCGGGACGCCGCTCGGGGAATTGGAAGTCGCGAAAAAAATCGGCGGTTCGGAACCTAGCGGTATGGTCTTCAAAGATCGCAAACCGACCGGCGAAATTCTGGTTCCCGATGCGCCCGGGCGCGATCCAATCGTGACTCGCATCCTCTGGCTGCGCGGTCGCGAAGCGCAGAACGCGAATGCCTACAGCCGTTACATTTATATTCACGGTACGCCCGAGGAACGGAACATCGGCAAGCGCGCCAGTTTCGGCTGCATCAGAATGCGCTCCCAGGATGTGGTTGAACTCTACAATATTGTCGGGCCCCAGGCGCGCGTGACGATCCTGAACGAGCCGCTCGCAGCGATAGTGCCGACGGCTGCCCCCAGTCCTGGAGGGACGACCTCCGTGTCGTCC
>JBBRMO010000184.1:0-4749 GCA_038230815.1 Chthoniobacterales bacterium | reverse complement strand
CGAGGAAGCCGGCATCCCCCCCGGCGTTCTGAATTTACTGCCGGGGAAAGGACGCGTCAACGGCCCGCACCACGCAGATCACAAGCATTTCCACATGATAGCGTTCACTGGTTCGCGCGAAGTGGGACTGCGCATTTGGAAGAGCGCGGGCGAAACCCGCGAGGGCCAGTTGGAATTGAAGCGCGTCGTTTGCGAGATGGGCGGCAAGAACGCCGTCATCGTCGATTCCGATGCGGACCTCGACGAAGCGATCGTCGATTCGATTTACTCCGCCTTCGGTTACCAGGGCCAGAAATGTTCCGCGCTCTCGCGCCTGATCGTGCTGGAGGGCAACTACGATCGCGTCGTCAAACGGCTGGTGGAAGCGGCCGCCAGTCTGCGGGTCGGAAATCCCGAGACGCCCGGAATCATGGTCGGACCCGTGATCGACGAGACCGCTTACCGGCGCCAATTGGAGATAATCGAGACCGGGAAAAACGAAGCAACGCTTGCCTTCCAAGGCAACGTCCCCCCGGAAGGATTCTTCGTTCCGCCGACCATTTTCACCGGCGTGAAACCGGAGATGCGGCTTGCGCGCGAAGAAATTTTCGGACCAGTCCTGAGCGTCATGAAGGCGCGTGACCTGGACGACGCTATCCGGATCGCGAACGACACGGATTACGCGCTGACCGCCGGATTTTTCTCACGCAGCCCCGCGAACATCGAGCGCGTCAAAGCAGAACTGGTGGCGGGGAACGTTTACATCAACCGCTCCTGTACCGGCGCGGTCGTGGGCCGGCATCCGTTTGGCGGCTTCAAGATGTCCGGCGGCGGCACCAAAGCCGGCGGCGGCGATTACCTCCTCCAGTTCCTCGTCCCCCGGGTCGTCACGGAGAATATCATGCGCCACGGTTTCGCCCCCGACACGACGCCGGAGTTCCGCGCGCCGTTCGGCCAATCGATAGATTCGTAAGCCTGTCTCCGGCTCGACCGAGTCTCGCCCAACCAAACGATCGAGTCTGTTTTTTTCTGCTCCTGCTCCTGATCTTGCTCCTAATCCTTCGGTAACGGGACCGTGTCCTGCGAGCTTGAGAGAAGGCGCAGACCGTGCCTGCCAGCCCGAAGAGAAGTCCGGTTTTCCGCAATCGATGGCGCAAACGGGATTCTGCACCCATGATTCCGGGATGCTCTACGTCGTCGCCACGCCCATCGGGAACCTGGACGACATTACCCTGAGAGCGTTGGAGGTTCTGAAATCGGTCGATTTGATTGCGGCGGAGGACACCCGGCATTCCGGGAATCTGCTGAGGCATTTCGAAATCCGGAAGCCGTTGGTGAGTTATCACGAACACAACGAAGCGATGCGCTCGCAAGAGTTGGCCGAACGCCTGGCCGCGGGAGAGAACGTTGCGCTCATCACCGATGCCGGGATGCCGGGACTTTCCGATCCGGGAGCGCGACTCATTCGCAAATGTATCGAGCGCGCTCTCCCCTACACAATAATTCCGGGACCGTCGTCGATCCTGACCGCTCTCGCCGGCTCGGGCCTGGGACTTGAGACGTTTTGTTTTCGCGGATTTCTTCCCGTGAAAAGCGGGCAACGCGAACGCGAACTGCGAGCGGCCATGGAACGCGAAGAGACGTCGATCTTCTTCGAATCGCCGTATCGGATTCTAAAGACCCTGACAAAATGCGCGGAGCTGATGCCGGAGCGGCAATTGTGTGTGGCCCGGGAGCTAACCAAGAAGTTCGAGGAATTCCGGCGCGGAACGCCCGGCGAGCTCCTGGCCCACTACGAAGCGCGCCCTGCGAAAGGCGAGATTACGCTGGTGATCAACGGGATGCGCTGAAAGGCTATGTCATTCCGAGCGAAGCGGAGCGCAGTCGAGGAATCCCGGGAACGTCGCTCGACCGACGGGTCCCTCGACCGCGCTCGGGATGACAGGCTTTGTTAGTGGTTTGAGTTCTCCCGCATTTCTCCTTGTCAAAGCCCCCCAACTGTGGAACTTTGCGCGGCTTTTCCCCAGAGGCAATTCACCCGGCTTTTCGTATGGCTTACGCAATTATCAAAACAGGCGGTAGACAACATCGCGTCGCGGAAGGTGACATCATCGATGTCGACCTGCTCGAAGGCGATTCCGGCAAGGAAACCATCTTCGGCGACGTCCTCTTTCATGGCGACGGCGACAAACTCACCCATGGCAGCCCGCTGATCGAAGGGGCCACCGTCACCGGCGAGGTAATCGAGCAGCGCAAGGACAAGAAGGTCATCGCCTTCAAATACCGCCGGCGGAAAGGCTATCACCGCACCGTGGGGCATCGGCGCAAACTGACCCGCATCAAGATCACCGGTATCAGCCTCGGGGAAAAAACGAAGACGAAGAAGGCGAAAGCCGAAGAATCCGCTTAATCTCATGGCACATAAAAAAGGACAGGGCAGTGTTAAGAACGGCCGGGATAGCGTCAGCAAACGGCTGGGCGTAAAGAAATTTGGCAGCGAAGTGGTCGTGGCTGGCAACATTATCATCCGGCAGCGGGGAACGAAGTTTCTCCCCGGCAAGAATGTCGGACTGGGCCGTGACTATACGATCTTCGCGCTGGTCGACGGCCAGGTGCGGTTCGATCGCGCCGGGCGACGCGTGAACGTCGAGCCGGTCGCGGCCAAGTAGCGTTTGTCGTCCCGAGCGAAGTCGAGCGATTCCGTGGCGCCGCTTCACGCTTCGCAACGGGATTCTTCTACTCCGCTCCACTTCGCTCAGAATGACGACGCGAATACACTGTGCGACCGGGAGCTTTTCTGATACGAAGGAAAACTGCTCATGAAATACCACACTTACCTCCTTTTCGGCGCACCGGGCAGCGGCAAGGGCACCCAGGGTCGCACGCTTGGCAGTATTCCCCGCTTTTTTCATTGCGCCTGCGGAGACGTGTTTCGTTCGATTGACACCCGCACGAAGGTCGGGCGCGCTTTCCTGGATTATTCAAGTAAAGGCCAGCTCGTGCCCGATGAGATCACGGTCGAACTTTGGAAGGCCCAGATCGATGCGGCCGTGAATTCACACACCTTTAAGCCCGATATCGATATTCTGGTGCTCGACGGCATTCCTCGAAATGTCGGCCAGGCCAAGATCATGGACGATCTCATCGACGTCAGAAAGGTCTTCCATCTCTCCTGCCCAAACCGGGACGCTCTCTTTGCGCGATTGAAAAAGCGCGCCCTGAAAGACAATCGGCTCGACGATGCGAACGAGGAAGTAATCCAGCGCCGGCTCGCTCTTTACGAAACAGAATCCAAACCGGTCCTCGGTTATTACGGGCCGGATCGGATCACCTGTATCGATGCGACCGAGCCGCCGTCCAAGGTCTTGTTGCATATCCTCGAGAGCGTCAACGACGGGGTCAACGGGTCGCATGAGCCAGCAGCAGTTTGAGAATTTCACGGCGTCGAGTCTCTATTGCGAGAAGTGCAAAGCGGCGATGCCGGTGCGCGAACGGCTTCTCCTGATTCTGCCCGACAAGGAAATCTACGATTACCTGTGCACGGGGTGCGCGTCGTCGGTGGGTCAGCGGGAAATCACGGCGGGCGACAAATTGATGGCGCAACGAACGGCCCCGCGCCGCCCGCGTCGCCGTGCGGTCGCCCCCCGCATCCAGCTCTGAGGCGCGATGCGCGCGCTCTTCGTCGGGACAGGTGAAATCAGCTTGCCGGTTTTGCGGTGGCTCCTGGCCTCCGGGGCACACGAATTAGTCGGCGTTGTGACTCAGCCGGACAAGCCGGTCGGTCGCGATCAACGCATCGAAGCCCCGCCGGTCAAAGCCGCGCTGGGGCAGAGCCAGCTCCCAGTCCTGCAACCGAAGCGGATCAAGACTGAGGAGGCTGTGGCCGAAATTCGGGCGCTTTCGCCCGACGTGATCGTAGTGATGGCTTATGGGCAGATTCTGCCGCGTTCGGTTTTGGAAATTCCGAGGGTCGGCTGCCTGAATCTGCATGCGTCGCTCCTCCCGAGGCATCGGGGGGCGGCCCCGATTCAGGCAGCAATCGTCGCGGGCGATCGCGAATCGGGGATCAGCGTGATGTATATGGATGAAGGCCTCGACACCGGCGACGTCCTCTTACAAACGCGGATCGAGATTGGACCGGACGAAACCGGAGGGACCTTGCACGACCGGCTGTCGGAGTTGGCACCTGGCGCGATCGAGGAAGCTCTGGCCCAGCTCCAGGCTGGAACGGCTCCGCGTCTCCCGCAGGATTCCTCCGCAGCGACCTACGCACCTAAACTCGAACGAGAAAATGGACGCATTGATTGGACGGAAACAGCCACCTTGATCGAACGCAAAATCCGCGCGTTCAATCCGTGGCCCGGAGCGTTCACCAGGTTGCGCGACGAGTCTGGGGCGGAACGAAAACTGAAGATCCACCGCGCCAAACTGGTGACTGGAGGACGCGCCGATCCAGAGAATCTCATGCTTGCGGCGCAGGACGGTCTCCTCCAGTTGGAGGAAATTCAGCTCGAGGGGAAACGCCGGATGACGGCGGCCGAATTTCTCCGGGGCTACAACGCACCGGTGCGGGTTGGATAATGGCTGTCATCCCGAGCACAGCGAAGCGGAGTCGAGGGACCCCGTGGAATGTCGCTCGACGTCGTCCGGGATCCCTCGACTGCGCTCGGGATGACGGTTGCGCCTTCCCCACGTTCATTCTTTGCTTCCCAACCGGGCGCGGTTCTGCTGATCATGGCCGCCCATGCCGAGCGACGCTTCACCTCCCGT
>JBBRMO010000183.1:0-4799 GCA_038230815.1 Chthoniobacterales bacterium | reverse complement strand
GTTCCGATCAGATAACCGGTGCCTTTGGCTTCGGCCGTCGTTTCGCCAAGCCACGACATCGTGACGGCATCGCCACCGGTCTCGCCGAGCGTGGTCGCCAGGATCTTTATGATCCAGAAGAGAAGCGTTACCTGCGGGACCTTGGCAACGAGGTCCAATTTACTTTCATCCCTTGTCATTCTACTTCCTGTCGTCTGGAAGGTTCGCCTAGGCCCCAGCTTGTTCGGCGACAGGAGTCGGAGAGATCGGTAGTCGCTTGGACTTCGAGCTGCGATAACGCCAGATCGCGAAGGCGACGAAAAGGAGATCGGCGATGACGAACGAGACGACGTAGGTTTCGCCGCCGATGCCGAAGCCGTAGCTGTGAAGGCCTTTGCCTAAGACGAAATTCACGCCGTACCACGCCATGAGGACGGCGAGAAAACAAACCACGCTCGCGACGACCAGGCCGAACTGCGTCCACCAGCCGGCGAGACGGCCATGCAAGGTGAGGATGTAACAGAGGAGCGCGATCAGCGCCCAGGTTTCCTTGGGATCCCAGCCCCAGAAACGACCCCAGGAATAATTTGCCCAGACCCCGCCGAGAATCGTGCCCGCCGCGAGGAGAATGACGCCGAGCTGAAGAACGCGATAGAGCCAGAAATGCATCGGCTGATCGGCGCGGGCGGAGATTGGATTGCGCGCGTAACGGAAAAGCAGGATGTGCCCGAACCCCATGGCGAGGGCGAACGCGGCGTAACTCAGGGTGATGGTGAGGACGTGAATCGTGAGCCAGAAATTATCCCGCAGGACAGGGACGAGCGGATCGATGCTGGAGGGCATGGCGATCGGCATTTGATGGACGAGGAGCAGGGCGACGAGGGAGACGGGCAAGGCCGCGAGGAGATAGACCGGGGTGCGATAACGCAGGAAGAAAATCATGCCGAAGAAAGAAACGGCGAACGAGACCCAGATGATGGACTCGTACATGTTTGTGACCGGCGGTCGACCGGCGATCATGCAGCGCATCGCGATTCCGCTCGCGTGAAAGAGCAGGCCGGCGGCGGCGAGGAGAACGCCGAAGATCTGGAGGTAGCTGCGAGGTGGATCGAGCGCTCCGTCGCTCAAGGCCTTTTCTCGCGTCGAAGCCGCACTTATTTTGGCATCGCCCCCAGAGCGGCCGATCGGCCTCTGGCGAAAATGCGCGATCACGAGCAGAAGGAGCGCCGCCCCGTAACACAATGCCGCGCGGTAGAAGCCCTCCCAATGATTATAGAAATATTCGAGGCGAAGCTGCGATTCTTCCGGATAAATCTTCGGGCTCAACTGGCGGAGGCCATCCCGCAATTGATTGGCGGCGCGGCTGAATCCAAACGTGTCGCCCTTGACGTAGGCGTTCGCCATGGTCTGGAGCTGTGCCTGCACCGGCGCGAACTGCGCCTCATTATAATACTGGGCAAAGGCAGGCGGCACGATCCAGGCGTCGGTTGCTTTCTCCGGTGAGGGCGCGAGGAGGAAGGCGCTGCCATCCATGACGTGGGCGAAAAGCGAGAGCCGCTCGCTCACGCTCATCACTTCGCTTTGGAGACGCGAAAGCGGTTTCTCGGCTTTGCGGAGCGCGTGGGCCTGGGTGGCGAGCGCATTCAATTCCGCGAGGGCGGTCAACTGGGTGAAAGAAAAACGCCGCTGCTGCTCAGGCAATCCGAGCCGCTGCTTCAGTTCGCCTAACGATACCAGGATCATCGGTTCACTCTTCCAATCATGGGTATCCAAAAGCATGGAGAGGATGAAATCGGTCCCCTCCCAGGTTTTCGCGCCCGAGGAGTAGGTCGAGCGGCCCGTGATCTTGATCAGGGTTTCTCGCGCAAAGGTATCGACCGGCTTGCGTCGTCCGCCATCCTGAATGGCGAGGAGGCCCCACTGCTGGAAATCGAGGGACGAAGAGTCGGCCGCCGGCATATCGGCGTTTTGGGCAAGGCAAACACCGCTGAACAGGAGGCAGATTGTCGGCAGGAGAAATGGTAAGCGCATGGCGTGAGTTGGATCTGTAATGTGCGCGCCGTTGGGCGGGCTGTCGAGAAGAGCGTTAACCATCGGGGGGACGTGCTTCCGCACCTCCGACTTATTGAACATTGATGGCGATATCGAACATTATCGGGCAGGCAGAAGCAGGTCCCTCCGAGCGTCTTCCCTTCCGGCGTTTTCTGGTTATTCTTGGCGGATGAAGAGCAGACTTATCGGCCAGGCCTTCGCCGCGCTTGTCGCGATTGCGATTCCGGTGACGACAACGCGGGCGGAATCGGTTCAGGTCGAAGCGTTCACGTTCGCGGTGCCGGATGGCTGGCGCTCAGTCACGCCGTCGTCGCCCATGCGCAAGGCGCAGCTCGAGATCGCGCGCGGTCCGGAGAAAGCGGAGGTGACGTTTTTCCATTTCGGCGCCGAGCAGGGTGGGAGCGCGGGGGATAACGTGGCGCGATGGTATGCGCAATTCCCCGGCAATGAGGACAAGCGCAGCACCGAGAATGTTCAGATTGGGCCGGTGAAAATCACGTTTGCGATGACCGAGGGAACGTTCAACAGCGGCATGCCCGGAGGCCCGACCACACCAATGATGGGTTACGCGCTTTGCGGCGCTATCCTGGAAACGGCCACCGGCAACGTCTTTGTAAAAATGACCGGACCGAACGCCGTGGTGAAAGCGTCGACGGAGGCTTTTAAGAAGATGATCTCGGATGCGGCCAAAGCCGTCGCTCCCAAGGCGTAAAGACGCTCACTCGGAGGGACTTGCTTCCGCCCGCCCGACTGATTTACCAATTCCGCGCCTGCAAGAGTGGGACACGCGGAATCATGTCCCTCCAAAAAACGGCGCTGCGGCTCCGGTAACGTTCGCGTGAGTTCTAGCACAAGCTAATCGCTCGCCTCATGAGGAAGGGTCATTCTGTGAAAACAAGCCGCTTCAATCTGTGTCTGCTCGCGATCGCATTGTCCCTCGTCTCCTGCCAAAAACGGACCCAATCCGATTCGGGATCGAACGACGCCAAACTCCGACCGGAGGTGGCTGCCGCGAGCAATGCTGCGAGCCCAACTCCCGGTTTGGGCGATGCGAGCGCTAAGCCCGCGCCATCCCCGTCATCGTCCGTGGACTCATCTTCACCACGCTAGCAACGGCTTCACGGTTGCTCTACTCGCCGAGATTCCGAAACTGAGGATCGTTTCGCAGCAGGTCGAGTTCGGGGGCTCCGCCGAAGCGTCGCAGGCGTCGCTGCCGGACGCCGCCTTCCCGCCCGCGCCTACTGCGAGGTGCCGGAATGCTTCGAGCCTGGCAATTCAACTTCCTCCGGATGATGTTTGCGCCAGTAGCGAATAGCGGCGCTCACCGCCATGAAACTCGGATCAGCGTGTTCGTAGTCTGCCACCTCGGACTGCGTTGCGCCGGCATTCCTCAGATCGTCCGCCAGGTAATCGGCGAAGGCAGCCGTCATTTTCCGCTCATCGTCGCCGGCGCGAAGGCGATCCCGAAACCAGATCGACCAACGAATCACACATTTTTCAAGCGCGTCGAGATGGGCTGAGATATCGTGTGCGACAAGACCGAAATGCGGCAGATAAAGTTTTGCCGGCTCAAGCGCGCGGATTTTAGCGATCGATTCGCGCCAGGATTCGATCTCCAACTCGGGCGGCACAAACGGCGGCACGGGTGGGCCGGCGCCCAGCCGAACTCCGGCAACGTCGCCACCGAAGACATTGTCGTCCCAATGATAAACGTGGTGGTGGCTCGCATGGCCAGGCGTGGCGAGCGCGCGGATTTCAAAAGGCGCGACCCGCACGACGGCGCCATCCTCCGGAACCCGGACTCGTTCCGGAGCGATCGCCTCGATTGTTCCCCAGAGTCGTTTCATTTCGTCGCCATAAAGGCGAGTGGCGGATGCGATCAGTTTGTGCGGATCGATGAGGTGGGGCGCGCCGCGGGGATGGACGTAGATCGTGGCGCCGAGTTCTGCGAACCGCCAAGCCGCCCCGGCGTGATCGAAATGGATATGACTGAGGAAAACGTGCCGGACGTCGCGGGGAGCGAAGCCGTTCGCGCTCAACGCGACGGCGATATTCTCGAAAGTCGATTCCGGGCCGGTATCGAAAAGAATCGGGCCTTCATCGCTCTCGAGAAGAGTGGACGCGATGATGCCGGCTCGCCCCAAATGCTGCGTATCAAGAACGTGAATCATGGATGCAGAATCCCCAGGCAACAAAATGCGCTTCAACGGTAGGGACGGGTCATTCCTCACCTCGAGGCGATAAACTCGGATGCAGATTTTTGGGTGCGGTTCCGCGCGCGGTCCGCGGTTCATACTTATCGATTGTGAGCCAATGCTTTTGGCGCACGGCGAAGAACGGAAACGAAACGATGGTTTTCGCCGTCGCCTTACTTAGACGGAACAGGCGCGGGCCGCGGGAGGGTTCAAGAATGTAGGTGAACTGGAAGGTGGTGACGCGCGCCAGGATCCAAAACAGGTGGCACGGTGATTGAAGAGCCGCTTCCATTCTCAGGACGATAAAATCGTCCCGACTCACCCAGAGTTTGCCGGCCAGAAGGCCGAAGAAACGTTCTTCGCGCGAGCGTGCGTTCTGGTGAGGCTTCGGTTCGAAGGTAATGACGTAGGCGCCTTCCCCGGCGACGTTTTCGTCCGGCAGACGTTTCCAATTGTAGCGGTCTCGGAGGTTATATTTCCGGACCGCTTCCACCGCTGATTCTGCCTGGTTTTTTTCTTCGGTCTCGTCACGCGGTTTCGATTTTGGGGGGGGCGCGGTGGAGGAAGCAGAGG
>JBBRMO010000182.1:0-4819 GCA_038230815.1 Chthoniobacterales bacterium | reverse complement strand
GGCGGAGCAGATGGATTGGACGTTGCCGGACGTGATCCTCTATCCGACTGGCGGCGGCACGGGGTTGATCGGGATGTGGAAGGCGTTCGAGGAAATGGAGGCGCTGGGGTGGATCGGTTCGGCGCGACCGCGGATGTTTACGGTACAGGCGAGTGGCTGCGCGCCGATCGTGCGCGCGTTCGAGGCCGGCGAAAAATTTGCCACGGAATTTCCGGACGCACATACGCTCGCTTCCGGTTTGCGGGTGCCGAAAGCGGTCGGTGATTTCCTGATGCTCGACATTCTGCGCAACTCGGGCGGCGGCGCGGTCACAGTGGAGGACGAGGCGATGATCGCGATGACCCGCGAAGTCGGTGCGGCGGAAGGACTCTTCGTGGCGCCCGAGGGAGCCGCGTGTTTCGTGGCGCTGAGAAACCTCGTCTCGGCGGGGAAGATCGGCGCGGAAGATCGGGTCGTCCTATTTAATACCGGTTCTGGGATCAAGTATTTGGATTGCTACGAGACCCGTTGATCTCCCTCGCTGGCCGAGGTTTGGAGGCCGTTTCGGTGAAACGCCACCTTAAAGAGCCGCCTGACCCAGACGCCCTCCAATTTATTTCCTTGCTTGAAATAATTTGCTCGCTCGTTCCCGGGCACCCCTGTTAGCAATGACGCTCCTATGCAGGGAAAACCGCCTCCGGGCCAAGGACCAAAAGGATCGCAACCGCCTTCCGGCGCGGGGCCGCAGATGGCGCAGGGCCCTCAGGGGGGGCCTCCGCCACCCGTGGCGCCCGGAGCGTTGCCGGGGTTGCCGCCGCCCGCTGGCGCCGACCTGAATCGCAAAGGCCGCGGTGGCGCGGGCGTGCAACTCAGCGATGTGGGCTGGGGCAAAATTTTCAACCTCGGGTGGAAATTGCTGGGCTTTTTCAAATTTCTCGCACTCGCCTATTGCCTGATGATGCTGGTGCAAAACTGCGTCAACCTCGGCATGTCGCAGCTGATCGGCGAGGTGACGAAGGCTCTCAATAGCAGTGCGAACGCGGCGCCGGAAGATCGGGTGGCGCCGGTCAACGTCCCGGCAACCGCTCCGGCAAATTCAAGCGCCGTCGCCACGTCACCGGTAACAACCGTTCCGGCGGCGCCGGAAGCCACTCCGAAGAGTCGGTTGCTCTTTGTTTCGGTTTTGTGGGCAGTCTTTGCGCTCGCGGCCCTGGCCATGGGTCTGCCGATGCGAGCCATTTCAACGAAACTCGACCTCGCGCTCTCCAATAAGCTGAGAAGCCAGCTCTTCGCGCGCCTGCTCCGGCAATCGCCTGAATTTTATCACACCCACGAGTCCGGCGAGCTGAACGCGATTGTTAACCAGTTCACCGTGGAGGCGTCGATGACCTTGCGGCAGGTCAGCCTCGATATGCTGCTCCAGATCGTGACCCTGGGTATCACGGTCGGCCTCCTCATTTACAACTTCCAGATGCAGGGTCCCCCGCCGGTCATCGGCGGTGTAACCGTTCCGCCGTGGGGGATTCCGCTCGCGATTGTGCTCTTCGCCTTTATTTCGCCGTGGGTGACCGGAAAACTGTCGAACACGGTTCGCGATGTTTCACGCGACCTGCAGGAAAAAATGGTGGCGCTCAACAGCCTGGTCACCGGCGCGATGCAATCGCCCGAGGAAATCCAGGCGATGGAAGCGGAGCCGATGTTCGTGGCGAAACACGACAAGCAACTTCAGTCGCTCCTGAAATCGCGGATCAAGAATACCCTGACGATGGAATACATGGGCCTCATCAGTGGTTTGCCGAGCTGGCTGGTGCAGGTCGTAATGCTCGCGTTCGCCGTGTTTGCGGCCTATCGGTCGGGCAACCCGGCGGCGGCGGGCAACGTCGTTGCGATTTTCCTTCTCACGCCCCAGCTAATGGGGCCGATCCAGGCGCTCTCGGTCTACATCATCATGGCGGGAAGCGCGTGGCCACGGATCGAAACCGTGAACGAGATGATGGAATCGAAAGCGCGGCGGGAAGAAAAATCGGGCACGGTGAAGGTCGATTCAGTCGAGCCGACGCTCTCCGCGAAAAACGTCACTTTTTCCTACTCGGCCGGGACGCGAAAAATCTTCGACAACATTTCGTTCGAAATTCCGCCGGGGAAAATCACCGGGTTCGTGGCGCGGATGGGGCAGGGGAAGACGACGTTTTTCAAACTCGCGTTGCGTTTTTACGATCCGCAGGAAGGCGAAGTCCTGGTGGGCGGCCGGCCGGTGGGCGATTACGCCGCCGACAATCTTTATGAGCACATCGCGATGATGTCGCAGTTCCCGGCGTTCTTTTACGACACCCTGCGCGCGAACATGCAGATGGCGAAGGCAGACGCGACCGACGAGGAAATCCGCGCGATCTGCGAGAAAACCGGCGTTTGGAAAATCCTGCAGGCGGGGGTGCAGGGCAATCCGCTGGATGGGGAATTCGCCTCGGCCCAGCGACTTTCCGGAGGACAAAAGAAGCTCCTGGCGCTGACCCGCTGTTTGCTGCGAAACCCCGCGATCCTGTTCCTCGACGAGCCGACCGTCGGGATGGATAACCGGGAAAAGTTTGCGATGCTCGACATCATCAAGCAGGCGCTCAAAGGCCACACCGTCATGGTGGTCGATCACGACCTGCGGTGGCTGGTGCCGTTCTGCAATTATTTTATCGTGCTCGATGACGGGAAGATCGCGGAACAGGGGACTTCCGAGGAGCTGCTGTCGAGGCAGGGGCTATTTCACGAGCTGTATCACGCCGAAGATGCCAAGCCGCAGAGTTCCGATGATGCTCACGCGGCGGCGGCGCCGCCCCAGATGGCCGCGATGTCCGGGAAACGTGGGCCGGGCGGTTGACTTGGCGAGAGGCCGATCGTTTCGATGCGAGAGAGAGATTGTCGTTTATGAAAAAAATTCGCAAGAAGCGGGAATGGATCAGTCTAATCAGGGTTGGCGAGGCAAGCGGAGAAAATGGTTCTTGAAGCGCCAAGAAAGAAAATGAAAATTTGCTACTGCATCGAGTGATGTGGCGGCGAGTAAAAAGCAACAAAGAAACGAAAGGAAAGTTAATTATGGCTGACGAAAATACAGGCAAAAAGCCCACTGATCAGGGTGGCGGCGGCGCAGAAAAAGGCGCGGACGCCAGTGAAGCGGGCGGTCGTTCGCGGCAGTCGCTTTACACATGCTTCAATGACGGTGCTGGGAACTACATCGATCCAAGTTGGAAGTGGTTCACCTGCTGGCGTTGCGGTGCGTTGAACTACACCTAAGCAATCAGTTTGTGCGGAAGAGCAGGGTTCAATGCCCTGCGCTTCCTGGCCTGGCCTCAAAAACTCCGGACCGGAGGACGAGCCCAGGCAAGGAAGGACGAATATGGCTGGCGAACAATCGGGAAAGCGACCGGACAAACTAGGCGGGCCTGGGATGGAAAATGACCCGCCCGCGGGGGTGGAGGCCGAGTCGCGCTCGAAGCGAATGGCATACATCTGTTGGAACGACGGCGCATCGAATTTCGTCGAGCCGGGCTGGGAATGGTTCACCTGCTGGCGCTGCGGAGCGCTGGTCTATACCACGTAAAGCGCAGGGGAAACTTCTGTAGATCCCGACGCGCGCCATCGCGCGTGATCAATCATTAAATGTGACCGCGGCGCCTCCCCTCGCTGCGTTTTGCAGCCCGGAGAACACGCGACTGAGGCGCCGCGTCGACGAGTTCTGAGCCTCACGGAGGGGCGCGCATTTCACGCGGTTCCGCGCCGACCGTAGTTTTTCCCCTCGACTTTGGCCCGAACCGTCCCATGCTTTCTCGCATTCAACTATGCTTCCCGCGGATGTTTCTTGATGGTGCCCGCCTCGCGATCCACCCCGATTCTTTATTGTCCACATGATCATCAAAGACCGTTTCGTGCTCGCCGGATTTCTCATTGCTTCGTCGCTGGTTCTGCTGCACGCCGGCACTCCTCCCCCCGCTGACCTTTCCGTGACGAAGACCGGGCCTTCTCAGGCGGCGGCGGGATCGCAAGTAACTTATACGATCGACGTGTTCAACAACGGTCCGGGCGATTCAGCCGTCGCCACCCTGGTCGATCACGTGCCGGACGGCACCAGTTTCTTTTCGGTTACTCCTCCGGCCACCTGGACGTGCTCCAATCCTAATCCCCAGACAGGCAACGATGTTAACTGCACCAGCAACACCACGCTGCCTAACGGGAGCGATGATACGTTTACCGTTGTCTTCACGATCGATCCCCGGGCAACGGCCGGCACCTTCATCACCAATGTCGCGACGGTGAGCAGCGCGACCGATCCTAATGACGAAAATAATTCTGCGAGCGCGGTGACCATGGTGCCCGGAGGGATGAACGCCGATCTTGGAGTGACGAAGGCGGTCGATTCCGATCAACAAGTGGCCAACGCGAATGTGGTCTTCACGATTCAAGTAACGAACTATGGCCCGGGTGCCGCCTCCACGGTTCAATTGAGCGACCCTCTGCCGGGAGACATGACGTTCGTTTCGCTCCAACAAACCTCAGGGCCGACGTGGTCCTGTACTACTCCAACCGCGAATCCGCCAGCGAACGGCACGGTGACCTGCACGGTCGCGAGCCTGCCGGCCGGCAGCAACAACACCTTTCTTCTCACGGGACACATTCCTTCTGGCGAGCCTGTCGGCACCGTCTATGCGAACATCGCTTCCGTTACTTCCGCGTCAGATCCCAACTCGGAAAACGATGAAGGGGAGGCCGGCACGACGGTTGTTGCCGCGGCGCCTACCCTGAATACCAAGGCATCGGCTCCGATCCTGTTAGGGGGATCGATCTCGGATACGGC
>JBBRMO010000181.1:0-4866 GCA_038230815.1 Chthoniobacterales bacterium | reverse complement strand
TTCCGTTACTTAAGCCGACCACGTGCCGGACGCGCAAGAAAAATTAGGCGAGCCGGCGGGGTGCTGAACGCAGGACTAACTCCACCTGTTTAGACGCGTACGCGTTTGAGTGTCTTCCCGACGTGCGCTCGGATGCCGACACTTCGGCGCATCGTGCGCCGGAAAAAGCGAACGAGCACCGCGGTCCCTGCGGACTCACGTCCGACGAAGCCCCGCCCAGGCAGTTCGCCTTCGCACAAAAAGAAGATCAAATATGATCCGCACGAACCGCTCGTCGCGACCGAGCCGCTCACCGTCCGCGAAGAGGACGTGCATTATTGGGTCGTGCGCGGAAAAGAAAACGACGAGATCGCGGCGCTCCCGTTGCGCCCGTTTTCCCCGCCGTTGGGCCGGGATCGAAGCGCGCTGCCGCGCCCTCGTTAAACAGATCAAAGCACACGCCGGTTACAACGAATCGAAGAGCGTTGAACCGCCTGGCGGCTCCGAGATTATTCCTGAGCCTGCAAATGTTGGCCGGCGATGAATTTGAAAGCAATGAAGCAGAGACCAGAACCGAGGGCGCAGCCGGCGTGGATGAGCCAGAAGGTAGTGGTGGGCATGGTCTCGTAGAAGCCACCGATCCAGCCGACGAGGGTGTTGGCGAAGAAGAAGGCGAGATAATAGAGGCCAATGACAGTGGCGTTGATCGCTTTCGGAGCGAGCCGGGCGAAAAGGGCGAGACTCACGGGCAACAGATGGGCGAACGCGATGCTATTGAGAAAATGGAACGCGACCGGCCAGAAGAGCCCGATCTTTTGTCCGGCGCCCTGGGTGGCGGCAGCAGTGACGAGGCAGAGAGCGCCGGCGATGGAAAAGGCTGAGCCGATGATGATCTTCGTGATCTCGTCGGGTTCGCGATGGCGCTTGCCGTACCAGCGATAGAATAACGCGACGATCGCCAGAAAGCTGACACTCACGACGGCGTCGAGCGTGACGAGCCAGGTGGTGGGCAATTTTTTGCCCAGGAAGACGAGATCAAACTGCTGGTCGCCCCAAACAAGGTAGGCGTTAAAAATCTGGTTGTTCGGCACGATCGCGACGGCGAGGACGGGGATGAGGATGATGAGCGAGATGACGGCGCGCCAGTCGCGCCCGGTCAGTTTGGCCTTTGGCAGGGCGGTCCGAGCCGGACTGGCAGAAGCGGCGGCGGCGGCAATGCGCGGGTCGTTGTCGCTGGTGCGTAAATATTTCTGGCCAAAGAGATAGATGGCGATGGCGAGGAGCATGCCCACGCCGGCTGCGGCGAATCCGTAATGCCAGCCGTAAACTTCCCCCAGCGTTCCAACAATCAGCGGCGAAAGGATTACGCCGGCATTTATTCCGAGATAGAAAATCTGAAACGCATCGGCGCGGCGGAGGTCTTCCGCCTTGTAAAGCGAGCCGACCTGGCTGGCGATGTTGCCCTTGAACATTCCGACTCCGATGACCAGGCAGAGGAGCGCGAAAAGAAACGCGGGCTCGAACGCCATCAGGAAATGGCCAGCCGCCATGGTGAGCGCGCCGAGCAGAACGGTCCGGCGCCGCCCGAGGAGGCGATCGGCGAGGAAGCCGCCGAAGATCGGCGTCAAATAAACCGCGGCCGTATAGGTGCCGAAGATGGCGGAAGCGAGCGCCTGGCCACTGAGGCCACCGTAGAGGCGGCGGAAACTGGCGAAGGCCGCGACGTGCTCGATGTGCCCGGGCAGAAGGAGATACTTGACCATGTAGAGGACAAGCAGCGCCTGCATCCCGTAGTAGGAAAAGCGTTCCCATGCCTCGGTGAAGGCGAGATACCAAAGCCCGCGCGGATGCCCGAGGAAGTCGGGTTTGTGTTCTTCCGCAGTCAACGGCACGCCATCCTCGGGTTCAGCAAGAGCAGTCACGCGGTTGAGGCTAACGCCAATAACCGCGTCGTGTAAATGATCAGGGAGGGGGCGCGCCTTATTTTCTCCAGTGCCTAAGAACGCGGTGGGCCGGAGTCGCGGTCGAGTGAGATCTCGTCGTCTCAATTAATTTGCGGCGGCGTAATCGTTCGAGTGCGGTCTGGACCGTGCTCTTCGAAAGGCCGGTCGTCTCGGCGAGTCCGCGCAAACTGGCGGTCACCGGTTTCCATTTCGCGCGCGCGGCCTGGCCGTAGAGATGGAGGTAAACCAGATACGCGGCCGGCTGTCGATCGTGCCCGACGATGTCGCGCATGAGGACGTCGAGGACGTAGTCGTCTATCGGAACGGTTTCACGGAAGCGCGGCATCTTGAAACGAGGAAGGATGAGGGATGGAGAAGGAATGTGGAAGCGCGTTCATTCTGCTATACCGATAGACGGACAGTGGTTTCTGCACTCGCGGTGCGATGGGAACTGGACGGTGGAGCGGGCAGGGATTTAGCGTCGAACCACCATGATCAAACAAATCAAGTTCGTCAGTATTCCGGTGGCCGATCAAAACCGGGCCCTGGATTTTTACACGGAGAAGCTCGGGTTTACCATCATCACGGACCAGCCGTTCGACGAAAAACAACGCTGGATCGAGCTGCGGGTGCCGAAGGCCGAAACCCGCGTGGTGTTGTTTACGCCAGAAGGCGAGGAGAAACGGATCGGATCGATGATGCCGATGTCGTACGCCTGCGACGATATCGACAAGACTTACGAGGAACTGAAAGGACGAGGGGTGGAGTTCGAGGGGCCGCCGCAAAAACAGCCCTGGGGCAAATACGCGATGTTTAAGGATAGCGAAGGCAACCGCTTCGTGCTCTCCGCGGATTAGGGATGCTTATAAATGGAGGGATGGGCTCTGCCCCGTCCCACAATTAATGGGACGACACGGAGGTCGTCCCTCCATTTAAGGAGTTACCAGGGGATGACCTTGCGATCCTTCACGAACTTGCCGGTGAGATCCTGAGGGGCGTCGGTCGCCAGCCAGACGATAGTGGCAGCGCCTTCGCCGACGGAACGGGCGGCATTTTCGCCGCCCATCTCAGTCCGCACCCAGCCGGGGCAGACGCTGTTCACCGCGCACTTCGGAAGGGCCGCGGCGAGCTGCAGCGTGACGCCGTTCAACGCGGTCTTCGAAACGCAATAGCCCGGCGCCCAGCCATCCGCGCCATCCTCGAGCTGGCCACCGCCGCTCGAGACGTTCACGATGCGCGGCGCGCCGCTTTTCTGGAGAAACGGCTGGAAAGCCTGCGCGACCAGCCACGGGCCGAGCGTATTGGTTCGGAGCGTCTTTTCGAAAATATCCGCCGTCATGGTGAGCGCGGATTTGTCTTCATCGAGAAGAATGCCCGCGTTGTTGACCAGGACATCGAGGCGCTCGCTTTGCTTCGCGAATTCCCCGGCCGCGGCCTGGATGCTTTTCTCTTTCGAGATGTCGAGCTCAAGAAGGATGACGTCGCCTTCGCTCTTGAGTTTCTCAGTCGCCTCGCGACCGGCCCCCGCATTCCGCGCCCCCAGAAAAACGCGAAACCCCTGGCGCGCCAGCTGCCGCGCGACCTCGAAGCCGATCCCTTTGTTCGCGCCGGTCACCAGCGCTGTCTTGGAGTCTCTCATTCCTAAATCGACAGCGGACTCACCACCACCGCAAGGCAGCACCGAGATAAATCATTCCCGCGATCGAAATCGCGCCCGATCCCCATCGCGTCACGAGGAGCGCGCGTTCCTCCCGCTCCGGTCTGCTTCGCCGCCAGCCGCGGGCGAATTTCAACGCGCAAAATGTCGGGAGCACCACGATTTGGTGACCGACCTCAACCCCCACGCTAAATCCCACGATCGCCAGAAAGAGCGCATTCGACGCCATTCCTTGCATCGCTTCCAGCAGCCCGCCGGCAAAGCCGAGTCCGTGAAACAAGCCGAAGAAGAAAGCGACCGCCAGCCGGGTCCATCCGCGCGTTCGATCTGGCCAAAAAGCATTTTGAACCGAGACGAAAATGATGCTGGCGGCGATCATCGGTTCGACGACGAAGGAGGGCAGCCGGAAAAGATCGAGCGCGGAAAGGGCGAGCGTGATCGAGTGCGCGAGAGTGAAGGCAGTGATGACTTTCGCCAGTTCCCAAAGACTGCGGACACTCAGGACCAGCGCGGTAACGAAGAGTAAATGGTCGTATCCCGTAAGAATGTGGAGGAGCCCGTGCCGAAAATAATCGCGGAAAACCTGCCAGCGATCCAGTCGCGGCTTCGCGGTCGCTGGGCCGGACTCGTTCTCGTGTGAAAAGACGAGAGGTTGCCGGCTGGTGAGAAGCAGCCCTTCGCGCATCGCGCGTCCCTCCTCATTGATCTGGACAACGTAACTGGCTTCCCAGCGGTTTCCCGGTGCGAACTCGAATTCGTTGAGGACATCTTCTTCGATGCGGAAGCTCGAGATCGGTTTCTCCAATCCATAAACAATTTCATAAACGCATTTGGATGGCACATGGCCCGCCTCGGCTTCGATCCGCCGCGGCGAATCGCTCGCCTTGAGGCGCCGGCCATTCCCGAAAACGCGCAGATGTTTGAGCAAATAGGAGCCGTGGCCTTCGGCGGCAGTAGCCGCGGCTTTGGACCGTCCAGATTCTCGCTCGTAGGCAGCAGCAACGAGCACTTCCTCTAGCGTCACCGTAACGCGGAGCGTGAGCCGGCTCGGCGAAATCGTGACTATCAATCCTCCCTGGGCGACCGGGTGGGCTTCCACGCTGGTCGGCAGAATCCATAAGAATGCGGCCGCGAAATAAATCCATCGTGTAATTCGGTTTCCGTTACCGATGCACATGAAAGGAGTTGTGCCGTGGATTAATGCGGGCCGCTTCGGCGAGAAGTTCTTTTCCCCGAACAGAATCACCCGCCGCCAGAAAAATCATTCCGGCATGAAAAAGAAGATGC
>JBBRMO010000180.1:0-4875 GCA_038230815.1 Chthoniobacterales bacterium | reverse complement strand
TCGCATCGCAGGTGTTGTGATCGGTGATGGCGAACCCGTGCAGGCCTTTCTCACGGGCAGCAGCGATGTTTTCCTCGGGGCTCGACACGCCGTCGCCCGAGAAAAACGTGTGGGTGTGCAGGTCGATGTTGAAGGCCATCGCGGGGAGGCTAGTTTGGGCGGCACGAAATGGAAAGCGTCGGTTTCAAGGAATGGGCTCTGGTATGCGAGGCTCTGGGGCGGGGCGAACAGACTGTTTTGTTGCGCAAAGGCGGTATCGCCGAGGGGCAGAAAGGGTTTGGATTCCGACAACGCGAATTCTTTCTGTTTCCGACGTTTTTCCACGAACAAGTAGAGAAGGTGCGAACGCCCGGCGCCGAAATTCCGGCTCGGGGTGAAGGCGAGATAGAAATCCGATATTTTGCCAGGCTTGAGGAGCAGGAAGAGATTGGTTTGTGGTCACGGGCGGCAGCGCTAGAGGCGTTTCATGTTCTGAAGGAGTCGGTGATCCGGGATCGCTTTGATTACAAGCAGGCTGGTCTTCAGGCGGCGCTGGTTCGGGTGTTCCGGCTGGCGCCGGTCTGGGTTTTGGAGGATCAGCCGGAGTACAGCGGCTGCAGGTCGTGGGTTAACCTGCCGGAATTTCCGTTGGAAACCCGATTGGAGCCGGTTTTGAGCGAGGAAGAGCACTCGCAAATCGCCGCGAAATTTCAGGCATCGACGTTGTAGCCGGGATCAGTGATCCCGGTCTTAGTCGATTTGGCCGTTTCAAACGGCCGGGATCAGCGATCCCGGCTCCAGTATTACCCGATCGCTTCGACGAGGAATGGGGTCTCGGCTGGCGCCGGGGTTTCGCCGGCGCGATTGAACTGCATGTCGTAGAGCCGGCGATAATAAACCGATTTTTCCAGAAGCTCGCGATGCGTCCCGACATCCTTAATCAGTCCATGGTCCATGACGACGATCTGGTCCGCGGACAAAATGGTGGAGAGCCGGTGGGCGATGGCGATCACGGTCCGTCCGGCCGAGAGGGTTTCGAGGGCGAGCTGGATTTGTTTTTCCGATTCGGAATCGAGGGCGGAGGTTGCTTCATCGAGAAGAAGGATCGGAGCGTTCTTCAACAACGCCCGTGCAATTGCAAGCCGCTGCTGTTGTCCGCCCGAAAGGAGGCAGCCCTTGTCGCCGATAGTGGTTTCGTAGCCCTGCGGCTGCGCCATGATGAAGTCGTGGGCGAACGCCGTCCGGGCCGCCGCGTAGACTTCGTCCGCCGTGGCTTCGAGACGGCCGAACTGGATGTTCTTGAAAATCGTATCGTGAAACAAAAATGTTTCCTGGGTGACGAGGCCGATCTGCTCGCGCACCGATTTTTGGGTGAGCGTGCGCAAGTCCTGGCCATCCAGGCGCACGACCCCGCTGGTCGGATCGTAGAAGCGCAGAATCAACGACAGGATCGTGCTTTTGCCGGCACCGCTCGCACCCACCAGAGCATAACTTTTCCCCGGCTCGATGCTTAACTGGAGATTCGAGACCGCGTTGGTCACGGTGCTGGCGTAGCGGAAGGTCACGTCATCGAACTCGATCAATCCACGGCAATGGGTGATCGCCGTCGCGCCGGGCGCGTCCTTCACGTCCGGCTCTGAATCGAGAATGGCGAACACCTCCGTTGTGGCCTGGATCGATTGCTGCATAACGATGTGCATGCGGCTCAGCGTCTTGATCGGGTCGTAGAGAAGAAAAATTCCGGCATTGAGTGCGATGAAGCGGCCCGCGCTCAGGTTCGCCGTGTAGATGTAAAGCAGGGCCAGGCCTACGCCGCAGGCAGCGAGGAGCTCCACCAGCGGACCGGTCGCCTCCATCGCCTTGATGATGCGCATCATGTTTTCAAACTGGAGCTGGTTGCTCCGAAGAAAGGAGTCCTCCTGGTGTTTTTCCCGCGCGAAGGATTTGATCACTCGAATTCCGGCAAAGGTCTCCTGCATCGTCATGACCATTTGCCCCATGTCTTCATACTGATACTGCACCGCTTTGCGGGCCTTCCGGCCGTAAAGAACAATCGGCACCAGGCAGAAGGGGAAAAGTACCAGAGTCACCAGCGTGAATCGCCAATCCATATAGAGCAGGACGACGATCCCGCTGACGATTGCGACCGGCTGCTTGAACAGATCGCTGCTTATGGTCGAGAGGGCCATCTGCATTCCGCGAGTGTCGTTCGTGATCCGCGACATCAAAAAGCCCGAACGCATCTTGTTAAAGAAGTCCATGGAATGGCGCACCATCTTGCTGAAGAGCTGGTTGCGAACGTCGGTCACGACCCGGTTACTGACCCATTGCATCAGGACGGCGTTGCCATAAGCGCAGAGGCTCCGCACTCCCATCACCAGGGGGATGAGCAAACAGGTCATGAGGATCGCGTTGATCTTGGGGCCTTTGTTCAGAATCGAGGTGTCGGACATGAGCTGCGCGGTCGGGGCGGCGCCTTGAAAGACCGCGCCCGTTACCTTGGCGATGACCAGAGGCATGAGACCGTTAACGATGCCAAAAGCAAAGCCGAAGCCGAGCCCGGCAGCGAACCGCCAGCGATACGGCTTCACATAGCTGTAAAGCCGTTTGTAGGGGCCCCAGCCTTTGCGCAGGGTCTGCCAAAAAGAGGGTTTCTTAGGTGCGGCTTGCGGTTCACTCATAGGGCACGTGCCGTCGGAGCCGACAGCAGCGCTTCCATAGCATCGATCACGGTTTTCGTCGAGATTTGGTTCATCGCCCCGGCGCGCTGTTTGGGATTGAATTCCGTGACCGGACCGTTGATCCCACCGAGGAGGACGATCGCGGATTCGGAGCGCGGATGCCAATGGAATGGATTGGTCGGCCCGAACAATACCACCTGAGGGGTGTCCCAGGCCGCGGCGAAATGCATCGGCGCGGAATCGACCGTCACGAGCAGGCGAGCCTTCCGGACCAGGGCGGCCAGGGTGAGGAGGTTGGTTCGGCCGGAAAGATCGATCGGGTCCGATTTGGCCGACTCCTTAATCGCGGTAATTTGGGCCTTTTCCATGGCCGAACGTCCCCCGGTCAGGATGCACCTCATCCCCATTTCGTTTGCGCAATGGTCGATCACCTCTGCCCACCGGCTTGCCTCCCAAAATTTCTCGGCGCGGGCCGAGCCGGGATGAAAACAGACGAAATCTTCGCCGACGTTCGCCGCGCGTAACAAGCTGCCTGCCTTCGCGGCGGTCTCCTCCGGCAAATGAAGCCGGATGGTGCGCGATACGTTTTCGATTCCGAGCGGCTTCAAAAGCCCGAGGTGGTAATCGACCGTGTGCAACACGCCCACCGGAGCGTCCACAAACTCATTGTAACTGCGCGCCCTCAATTTCGTCCGCAGATTCGGGTGATCGGACGTAATCCGCTTGCGTGCTCCCGACAGAAAAGTCAGGAACGACGAACGGTCGTTCCGGGTAAAGTCGAGACAGTAATCGAACTTCCCGAGCGACAACGCGATCCAGTCAAAGGCGTCATCGGTTTTCCCGCGGACTTCGAGGATCTTGTCGATGCCGGTGATGGCCGGCAACAGCTCTTTCACGGCGGATGACACGACGAGAGAAATCGAAGCGTTGGGAAATCGGTCCCGAAGTGCTCCGATCGCGGGCGTCGTGAGAATGAGATCGCCGATCCGCTTGAGTTGCAGAAGGAGAATGTTCATTCGACTCCTGCCCTTGGTCCCGGTCTCATGGATGGATCAAGAGCATGATCAAGATTAGGAGCAGGATGAAACCTAACGTTTCATTCGCATGACCTTCTCGTAGGCGATGACGAGCCTCGTGCGGAAATGGTCCCAGGTGAAGTTATCCACCACGCGCTTGCGCGCGGCCTCGCCCATCCGCTCGACCGTTTCCGGATGTCGATAGAGTTCCAAAATAGCCGCGGCCAGTTCGCCCACGTTACCTGGCTGAATGATGATTCCTTCGACCCCGTTATTCACCACATCGCCGGCTTCGCGAGTGGTGATTTGAGGCAATCCACAGGCGGCGGCTTCGTAAACCACCTTGGCGCTGCCTTCGCATTGAGAGGGGAAAACATGAATCGTCCCCTGACTCAAGTAAGTCTCCACGTCGCGTTTGAAGCCGACGACTTTGATGTTGTCCCGCCAATATTGTTTCAAGTGCCGCTTCGCTTCATCATGCACCGAGCCGACCAGCCAGAGCTCGGCGTCCTTCAGGTCCAGACGATGCCATGCCTCCAGCAGATGATGGATTCCTTTTCGCTCGATGAGCGCGCCGGAAAAAACCGCCCGGAAAATTGGCGGGCGCGGACCCGGCTTAAAGCGCTCCACATCCACGCCACGAGGCAGGTAATAGAGCTTCTCCTCGGAAAACCCCTGGACGCGGAAGGTGTCGGCGGCCTTTTGGGAAAGAACGAAAAGCATATCGGCCAGGTCGTATTCCTCGATAAAACGTTCCCGGGTTTGGAGCAGATTTTCCTTCCAACTCCGCGGCGCCTGGGATGCCGGAGCCGGCGTCCGTTGGCTGGCCAATTTTCCCCGGTCGCGGTGCCAGGTGGGAATCTCGACGATGGATGGAATCCCAAGTTTCCTGGCGACCCGCAGCGATTGGAGGCAATCTCCCGACCAACTATGGAAAAGATCGTAACGGCCAGTCCCTAACTGGCGCGCCGCGATCCAATCGAGATACTTCTTTTTCGCCCCGTAATAGTAGGGCCGGTCGAGAAACGAGATGAGCCGCACCGGGTGCCAGCGGAGGGAATAGATAAGTCGCGCCGGAATCTCGGTCTGGCGGTTGTCGTAGGAGACGGCTCGGCCGAGAAATCCCCCGCGGTGCGACGCTCGAAGGGTTTCGAACGCGTCTGTGTCCAACCCTGAGCCGCCGATCCGGGCAAAGATCG
>JBBRMO010000179.1:0-4907 GCA_038230815.1 Chthoniobacterales bacterium | reverse complement strand
GCCTCGATGACATCGGATACGTCCTGATGCTGCCGGATATTCCCCGGCTCGGTGATGCCCGGCCGCGGAGGCTAAAACGCGCGACCCAGGTCGATTGGCCGAGCCTGATTAGTGTGATGCGTCCGGTCGCGGGAATCGAGTATCCGGGTTCCCCCATTCCCTTTGCAGCTGCGGTCGATCTGAGCCGCGCGCTTTTTAGCACGCAGGAAGTTCCGATCGGCGCCGAGCACTCTCTTTCCACCGGACCCAAACCGTGCGGTCTCTGGGTGGATGCGGAACGCTACCGGTTCGTTCGGCGACCGATAATCGAGATCCTGAACTCGACCGGCGCATGGGAACCAAGGCCGGTCGATAAGAATGAGGTATCGTTAGGTCAGCTTCTTGTCCGCGAAAATGAGTCGTGGGTTTGCGCCTTGAAGTTGCCGCGAATGCTCGATGGACGCGGGTTCGGAAACCTTTGCAAGCTGCGCGACAGGGGGATTTATGGTCGGGAGATTCCGCTGGCGACGATCGTTGGGGAGAACGCCATCGCGCCGGTGAAATGGTTACGAAAACAGCTGGCGCAGAAATCCTTCACGAAAGCGCTCTTTGAGGAAACCGTGCCGCCTTTGCTTCCGGGAATCACCGGCGCCCAGGTTTCTGAAATCGTGGCGCGCGCGGGAACGATCTATGCCCGTCTCGATTTTTCCGAAGCTAGGGTGACAGCGATCCTCGATTCGCGCGGCGTCGCTTTGCTCGACCCCCCCGAGCGCGAGGCGATTCCCCCGGTGTGTCGTGATTGCTTCGAATTACAGCACGATCTCGCGACTGCCATCACCAACTCGCCCGCGTATGCCTGGCGCCAGCTCGGGCTCGTTTCGGAAGAGGGAATTCCGACACGCCGCGGGATTCTCTTCTCGTTTTTCCACGCGGGCGAAGGTCTTGCGATTGCGGCCGGCCTCGAGGATGAACGGTATCCCATCGACGACCTTGTTTTCGACCTCGCTAATATCAGGGCCGGGCCGCGTTTTGCCGGGGAAGATGCGCCAATGGGCGGACGGCTCGGCATTGTCTGCCAGCAGGTTTACGGTCGCGCGGATCACCCCGGCTATCTCGAGATGGGTGTTCCGGCCCAATATGGATCGGGTGCGTCAGAAGTGATCCGCGAGCTGGTCTCCAATCCGTCCGCTCGTTATCGGCTCACGAATGAATCGCTCCGGCACGGCGACATCGAACGCGCCCTGATCGAATGGCGCAGTCTGCTTCGGCACATCGTCGGCGCCCCTGTTCTTCACTGGGAGCGGTGGCGTTATCTTCAAAAGGCCGCTCACCATTTCATTGGCAACACTTCTTCGCCGGCCGCAGTGGAATTCCCGCCCCTCCTTGCGTCCCAACAAGCGCGGCCGCGTCTCTTCAAAGGCTAGGCTTTCGCCTCGAGAGGCCATCGCCGGCCAGCGTCGATTCGCACCGCGCTTTTTGTCGAGAACCTTCCTGTCGCAACGACGCCGAAAGTGCAATCGTTCGCCGATGTCCGAAGAGACAAAACCACCCGGAGCCCTTGGTTATCGCATGCCGGCGGAATGGGAACCGCACGCTGGCACCTGGCTTTCGTGGCCGCGACGGGAGGGCATCAGTTTTCCGGGCGCTTTCGATCGAGTTCTGCCCGCCCTGCGAAGGATGGTGGAAGTCCTTCTCACGTCGGAAAGGGTCTGCATCAACGTCTGCAATGGCGCGCACGAAGCCGAGGCGTTCAAGATACTGGAGGGTCTGCCTCAGGAACGGCTCACGTTTCATCGTATCCCCACAAACGAGCCCTGGTGCCGCGATCACGGCCCGATTTTTCTGACCCGCCAGGACGAACCCCAGCTGGCCATTATCGACTGGGATTTCAACGCCTGGGGTGGAAAATATCTGCCCTGCGAACTCGATGAAGTCGTGCCGACGCGCGTGGCCAAAATCCTCGGCGCCCCGGTCTTTTATCCGCGCATGATCCTCGAAGGCGGATCGATCGAGGTGAACGGTGCCGGCGCGCTCCTCACTTCGGAAGGCTGCCTTTTGAATCCAAACCGGAATCCGACTCTTTCGCGCGAGCAAATCGAGCAGCGTTTGTGCGACTACCTCGGCGTAACCGAAATCCTTTGGCTCGGCGACGGCATCGAAGGCGACGACACCGATGGCCACGTCGACGATCTCGCACGTTTCGTGAGTGAGCGAACCATCGTGACCGTCGTCGAGGAAAACCGGACCGATCCAAACTACGAACCGCTTCAGGAAAACCTGGCGCGGCTTCGTGCCATGACCTGGAAGGGCAGGCCGTTTGAAGTGATCACCCTCCCGATGCCCGCGAGGATTGACCGCGAAGATCTGCGATTGCCCGCCAGCTACGCGAACTTTTATATCGCGAATGAATGTGTCTTGCTGCCGACGTTCAACGATCCGAACGACGCCGCAGCGGAAGCGACCCTCACAAAACTTTTCCCCCAGCGACGCATTGTTCCGATCGATTGCACCGAGTTGATCTGGGGCCTTGGCGCCTTCCATTGCCTGACCCAACAGCAGCCCGCGATTTAGCCCATAAAGCCTCCAGGAGCAGCGATTTTCGATCGCCCACCAATAAGACCGCGGTTTCAAGCGGCCGCTCCTTGATGTCTAATTCGTTCCCGTTGTCCTCCGCAGCAAAGGTTCGAGCACCCGCCAGACATTTTCCGCCAGGATGCGTTGACCGGCGGCGTTTGGGTGGACGCGGTCCCACTGGTTGAGCGCGGGATTTCCGCCGACGCCTTCGAGGAGATACGGGATCAGGGTCGCGTGATTTTTCTCCGCGAGCGGGGCGAAGATTGCACCGAAAGCGCTGACATAATCGTCGCTCGAATAGTCCGGGAGCTGCATGCCGGCGAGGACGATCGAGATCGTCGGGTAACGAGCGCGGACCTGGTCGATGATGGCCTGGAGGTTTGAGCGGATTTGCTCGATCGGGGCGCCGCGGAAGGCATCGTTGATCCCAAGTTCGAGAATAAAAATATCGATTTTCTTGTGGGCCCGCAGAATCTCCGGCAACCGGTTGAATCCGTCCGCGGTAGTGTCGCCGCTGGAACCGGCGTTGACGAAGTCGAAGCGGTAGCCCGCGTCGCGCATTTTTTCGGCGACCAGCGCGGGATACGCCTCCTTCCGCGAGAGTCCGTAACCCGCTGTGAGGCTATCGCCGAGCGCAACAATGGTGATCACATCGGAAGCATCGCGTTTCGCGGCGTGCCCGGTTTGCAGGCCTAGGAACGAGAGCGCGATAATGAGCAGGCGAATCTTCACCGAAATTTCGACGGCGCCGCGGCGGTTTCGTTCAAAATGGAGCCGCTTCGCCGTGCGAAGCGCGAAAGGAGCGACGGTTCGTCGAACGCCGCCCCGGACGGTCGCTCCAAAAAATGGTGGCGGTTTCCCATTTGCGTTCCCTATTCCCCCCAATTAGTAACTTACCCGCTCCGCTGGGGCGGCATCACTTAATTCAACCCATCGTTCCTATGGCAACTTACGGTATCAACGGCTTCGGCAGAATCGGTCGCAACGTCTTGCGTGCAATGGAGCAGAGCGACGTCAGACGGATCGCGGCGATCAACGATCTCACGGACACAGCCACCATTGCGCACTTGCTCAAGTGGGATTCGGTCCACGGGAAATTCGATGGCGAGATCGGCCACGATCCCGAAAACATCATCGTGCGCGGCCACAAGATCAGGCTCCTCAAGGAACGCGACCCGGGAAATTTGCCCTGGAAAGATCTCGGCGTGGAAGTTGTGCTGGAATCGACCGGTTTTTTCACGAGCCGGGACAAAGCTGAATTGCACCTGACCAAGGGCGGCGCAAAACGGGTCCTGATCAGCGCCCCGGCGAAAAATCCGGACGCGACTCTCTGTCTCGGGGTGAACGACGAAGTCTACGACGCCAGCAAGCATTTCATCATTTCCAACGCGAGTTGCACCACGAACTGCCTGGCTTCGATGGCGAAGGTCTTACACGACAACTTCGGGATTGTGAACGGCTTCATGAGCACGATCCACAGCTACACGAACGATCAGAAAATCCTCGATTTTCCCCATGAAGATTTGCGGCGCGCCCGGGCGGCGGCCGTGAGCATCATCCCGTCGAGCACCGGCGCCGCGAAAGCGATCGGCGAAGTCATTCCGGCCCTGAAGGGGAAGCTGAACGGGGGCGCCTTTCGCGTTCCCACGCCGGACGGATCAGTCACGGATTTCACCGCGATTCTCGAGAAAGACGCCACGGCGGAGTCCATTAACCACGCCTTTAAGGAAGCGGCTGCGAGCAAGCGTTACAAAGGCATTCTCGAGTACAGCGACGAGCCCTTGGTCTCGATCGACATCGTCGGTAACCCGCACTCCTGTATCTTCGACAGCCAACTGACGATGACCCACGGCGGCAAATTCGTGAAGATCGTCGGCTGGTACGACAACGAGTGGGGCTACAGCAACCGTTGCGTCCAGATGCTGGAGCTGCTGGGGAAATAGCTCCCTCTCGTAATCGTGCTCGTGCTCCCGCTCGTGATCGATCCCCTTAGATATGAAAACCTACTTCGACCACGAAAAACTGGATGTTTACCGCGAAGCGATTGCTTTCTGTGCTTGGGCTGGCGATCTGCTGAACTCGATCTCTGCGAAAGCTCCCGCGAAAGACCAGCTTGATCGTGCCTCTACGAGCGTTCCGCTCAACATAGCGGAAGGAAACGGAAAGTTTTCTGCCAAGGATCGTGCCCGATTTCTCGAAATTGCCCGGGGATCAGCCCTTGAGTGCGCAGCATGTCTCGATGTTTTGGTCGCACGGAAGCTTGCTCAACCGGAACAGATCGAGACCGCGAAGGAGAATCTCGCGCGAATCGTGCAGATGCTCATGGGAATGCTGCGGCGTTTTTCCGAACGAGG
>JBBRMO010000178.1:0-4915 GCA_038230815.1 Chthoniobacterales bacterium | reverse complement strand
TTCCGTCTCGCGGCCCAACGGGCCTTCATTGCTTCGGAAAGTTTTCTGCGGCCAGCCGCGGTTAATCCTTTGCGTTTGCCAGGTCCTTTGGCCGCCGTGGCGGGAGCGCTAGCTGTCGTACCTTTGCGACGGGCCCAGCGGGCGCGCGCGGCCGCGGCTAACTTAGCGCGGGTGGCGGGAGACATTGGTCGGCGGCTGCGGCTGCGACTGCGACGGCCACCGGAGCGTTTAACGGCGCCCGAAGAAGAACTGGTTGAGCCCCCAAAAAGAGTAGAGAGACGCTGTTCGAGCGCGCTGATCTGCTGCCTCAGGGAAAGTGCTTGCGTTAGTTTTTGAAGAGATAGGTCCATGGCTTCAGTAGATAGCTTCCCTTGCCGGAACTGCAAGTGAAATACCACAATAAGTTAAGCAGATTAAATTTTAGTTACTGAATCAGCGTAGAAGAAATTAAGTAGCGACATCAGCAGCAGCTGTTTATAGTTCGCGAACTTCGGGCGGTTAGCTCAGTGGTAGAGCGGCTGGTTTACACCCAGTAGGTCGGGGGTTCGAAACCCTCACCGCCCATTCCCATGGCGTCCCCAAAGAGAAGACGCGTCATTCCAGCGGCGGCTCTCAAAGCTCAACTCGATTCCCCCGGGACTAAAGGGAATCTAAACGGGCTCCTCGCGAGGCGGAGGAATCGAAATAACTCCCCTCATCCCCCGACGAGACCTACATCTATGTGGCTCAACAAATGACTGGAAAACGGTCAGAACCCAGGACCAGTTCTAGGGATTCTCGTCCGGGAGGAAGCCGAATAGGGACCTCACAATGTCTCTTTTCTTGCCTGCCCGAGGCCGTCTTAGCCTTTTTGCTTATGCCATTCGGCTAGAACTTCCGCTTCGCGCTCCGCACTTAGCCCCGCCTTTAGCTTTTGGCGCTCGGCCGGCTGCGATTTGAACCAGGCGAGTGTGTCCCGTGCGGTCATGGTCAGGGGACGAAAGGTCAGACCCTTGGCCACGGCTCGTTGGATATTAATTCGGCCCATCCCCGCTTCTTCACCGCGGGGCGGCACCCACACCGGCATATCAGACCAGGGCGCGACTTTTTGCGACTCCAGAAAATCAGCATCGACCCAGGTAAAGTTCGCCTTCGAATTATTGGCATTCTTGATTCCTTCCAGCATGGTCCCTACGCTAAGAGTCTTCTCCGGACCCGTCGCATTATAGATTCCCGTCTCGCCTTGCTCGGCCATGCGAACGACCCACTCCGCCAGGTCGCGGCCATCGATAAATTGGACGGGATCACTTGGGGTGCCAGGGGCCAGAACTTCGCCCCCGCGATCGATCCGAACCGGCCAATAGGTGAAACGATCGGTCTCATCGCGGGGTCCTACAATCAGACCAGGACGAACAATCAAAGCCTGCCTGGGAAACCACTTTTCCGCTTCTTGTTCCGAGAGCGCCTTGAGCGGACCATAAAGCTGGAACTTCGAGGCGATGATGCTTTCGCGCGATTCCTTCATGGCATCTTCGCCGGTGTATTTGGCGAGTGGAGCGGACTCGTCGAGGTTCGCCTTGCTGGTGTCTCCATAGACGGAAATGGTGGAAATGAACACGTATCGATCGACGTTGCCCTTCAGGATCTGGCCTGCGTCACGCACCCATACTGGGACCGAGGTTGGGTTGTCGATGGCCACATCCCATTTCCGGTTCTTCAGCGCGTCGAGCTGACCGTTGCGATCGCCGATGAGTTGCTCGACTTCCTTCGGTAACTCTCCGGGATGAGTCTTTCCCCGGTTGAAAACGGTAACCTTATGGCCTCGCTCGAGCGCGTAACGGATTTGGAATGGTCCGGTAAAACCGGTGCCTCCAAGAATCAGGATGTTGAGTGGCTTTGGTTTCTCGGCCACTCCGGCCTTTGATCGAACTCCAAGCGTGAGCGCCCCGCCGGCGGCGGCCGAGACCTTGATGAAACTTCTTCGCGTGGTCGATGTCATGCGCGAGAAGCATGGTCGTCCTTCTTTCGAAGCGCAACCGCCAACCCGTAAGATGTCTCTCACCCTAACGTTCTTCCCCAGGGCGAAGAAACCCTTCGACAAGGCCCAACTCACTCTTGGTAGGGCAAGACTCTGTTGAGCCGAAAACGAACGCGTTCAAGCCACGGGCGGCTCGACGGAGTCTCGCCCTACCAGCTGGATTTGTTTTGACTCTCCCACCTCCGCTCCGCTGGAATCGGACCAATGGGAAATCTAACCGGCGGCGTAATCAGCGGCCTTGTTTTTGGGGCGTTTGTCGTGGTGACAATGTTACCCATGCAGTTTCCGGACAAGACGACCGCGCTCGGGGCGGCATTCGTGAGCCGATTAGGGATCGGTCTCGTCATCGGCTGCGTCGAATTACCCTGGCTGGGCTGGCTCATTGGCGTTGTTTTCGGTGTACTCCTGAGCATCCCCGACGCCCTCATTACCAAGGCTTACGCGCCTATCCTGATTATCGGCACGATTGGCGGCGCGATTATTGGCGGCATCCTCCACGGTTGAAAATAAATGAAGCGCTTAATCCTGGTTGTCATCGTTCTTTTCACGGCCTTTTTCCTGGACGGGTGTGGCGGAACGGATCGCCGTCATTCCGTAAATCTGACGCGAACGGCAGCAACTCCTCGATTTCTCGAGCTGCGTTCCGACATCTCGGCTGGAACAATTCATTTCCCGCGCGGCCTTTATTCGCTCGAGAGCGAAGATCACCACGGCTACTACTACCGGGCTCCGGTGAAAGTTTATCAGCGTTCGTTTTCAGGCCGTTTGCCTTACGATGGCGGTATCTTTGTTTCAAGAGACGACCAGCGAAAATTACGCGGCTACGTGGTCATGCCGGGCGGGCTAACTCACGTCGGCAACTTATCGCGCGCTGATTATGAGTTTCAATACTAGTGGTGGTCTCACCGCGCGGCGCAGGTCGCGTTATCTCGGTGGCTTCGGTTTTGTGGTCAAAACCCGGTGGGTAGCCAACACGTTAAGGATTTCTGGGTCACCCTGAGCCCAGGCATTGTCGATGGTCATGCGCTTGAAGCGCCATCTCTGGCCGTCCCGGACCAGCTCGCAATCGTACCGGTTCATCAGGAGCGCGTTCTCTGAACCGCGACGGGACCCTTCGCGCGGCATGAAGTGTTGAGACATGACATATGCGGAAAGCGTGGCGGAGTCGTCGCTGATCTCGATCTGGAGATTGCTCGCGGTGTGGCTGGTGTCGAGTGGACCCAGAAGCGGTAAGATTCCGTTCAGGATAGCCTGACAGCCCGTAATCCTGGGAAAATCGAGGTGCAGTTTGCGGCCGGCCGGGGTGAAATCGAAGATACAATCCTCGGCTAGCGCGGACGCAAGCGAATCCGCGTCACCCTGATCGAGACCGAAGGCGTAACGATGGAGCGCGTCGGCGATTTCGTAACGGTCGGCCGCCAGTTGCGCGAGGTCGGTGCTCATGAACTGCACCTTACTGGAGGGGCGTGCTTCTGCACGTCCCATTCGTTGTGAATCGGTGCGTGAAACGCAAAGAGCAGGACGTGCGGAAGCACGGACTTGCGGGAATCAAAGTATGCTCGTGACCTTGCGGCAAAGGGCCTGACATAGTCGGGCGTGCTGACCATCGAAAAGGTTTCAAAGCGATTCCGGGCCGGAAACTACGGCGTCCGCGATCTTTCACTCGAGGTGAAGTCTGGCGTAGTAGGTCTGCTTGGGCCGAACGGCGCCGGGAAAACGACCTTGATGCAGATGATTGCGACGATTACCCGGCCGACGAGCGGGCGGATTCTGTTTCACGGCGAGGATGTGGTGGAGCGGCCGAACGGGTTGCGCCGCAAGCTGGGATATCTGCCGCAGGATTTCGGCGTTTACGACAACCTGACGGCCACAGAGTTTCTCACCTACTTCGCCGCGCTTAAGGGAGTCCGATCGAAGCAGCGCGTAACTGAGATGCTTGAGAGCGTGAATCTGCATGGCGTGGCGAACCGGACCCTTGGCGGATTTTCCGGCGGAATGAAACAGCGGCTCGGGATCGCGCAGGCACTGATCAACGACCCCGAACTGGTAATCGTGGATGAACCGACGGCCGGTCTCGATCCGGAAGAGCGGGTGCGGTTCCGAAATGTTCTGTCGGAGATCGGGTTTGGGAAACTGGTTATTCTTTCCACCCACATCGTCTCAGACGTGGAATCGATCGCGACGGAGATCGCGGTCATGAAAAATGGGGCGTTGCTCACGATGGCCGCTCCGGAAACATTATTGCAGAGGTGCGAAGGCCACGTCTGGCAGACCGTAGTGTCTTCGGAGGAATTCGATCGGCTTCGGATGACGCTCAAGATTTCGAGCGCAGTCCGCAAACCGGATGGAGTGCACATCCGATTCGTGGGGCCCTCGCCAGCCGTCGCGGCCACCGCGGCCGAGCCCGAACTGGAAGATGCGTTTCTTTATTTGATGAATTTCGCCGATGCGGAGACCCCGGCCGCATGATCGCCTCCTTCTCGCGCATCGGCGCCATCGTCAGCGCGGATTTTCGAATCCGGTTCCGCCGGGTCTCGACGGTAATCGTGTTTCTGCTGCTGAGCGCGTTCGCCTACGTTTGGATTCCGGCGCCGTCCACCGGGCGGACGTTGATTCAGATCGACGGACAACGCGCCATCTATAATTCGGGCGCGATCGGCCTCGGAACGGCGTCGCTGGGAATGATCTTCGTGGGCCTTTTCGGTTACTACGTTATCTCGAACGCGCTCCGGCGGGACGTGATCACCCGCTGCGGCGTGATCGCCGCCTCAACCCCGATGCGCTCGGGCGAATATCTGTTCGCCAAATTCCTCGGCAACCTGGCGTTCCTCGCCACCTTCGTTTGTGGTTTCATGCTGAGCTCAATGGTGATGCTGGCCGTCCGGGGCGAGGCGCAGC
>JBBRMO010000177.1:0-4922 GCA_038230815.1 Chthoniobacterales bacterium | reverse complement strand
CACCGCAGACGTTGCATGCCTTCGATTGGAACGGCGATGGCAAGGGCGAAGTGGTTATCGGCGACCCGACCAATAACCGCACGTTCGTCGTGTTAGGAGGGGCGTTATCCGGGACGGTGGATGTTTTCGATCGCGCGGCTTGGGTCATCACCGGTGAACTGACTGGGGACAGATTCGGTTTCTCGATTAGCAGCGGCGACCTCGACACCGATGGCGCGGCCGATCTGATCATAGGCTCACGCATGCATAATGTAACGGATCATCCCCTGCACTTTGCTGATGCGGGGGCAGCATATGTGTTTTACGGCGTCCCGCCAACTCCTACACCGACACCGACACCTACACCGACGGCCACATCAACAGCAACACCTACGCCCACCGCGACACCTACAACGACGCCAACCACCGGGTCGGTCGCTAATATCTCTACGAGGTTGCCGGTGGGCACAGGCGACAATTTGCTCATCACCGGATTCATCGTTACTGGCCCGGGAGGTTCCACCAAGAAAGTGCTGGTGCGCGGTATCGGACCTTCGACGAATGTTCCTGGCTTGCTGGCTGATCCGACCCTGGAGCTCCATGATGGTGCCGGCGCTCTCATCGCCAGGAACGACAATTGGAAGACCACCCAGATCGGCGGCGTCATCACCGCCGATCAAGTAGCTGACATTCAGGCCACCGGTGCGGCCCCTTCTAATGAGTTAGAATCGGCTTTGATCGCGACGTTAGCCCCCGGCAATTACACCGCGCAGATCCGCGGAGCAAGTAACGGCACCGGCGTTGGCGTCGCTGAGGCTTATGACCTTAGCTTAGCTTCTCCTGCCAAATTGGCGAACGTCAGCACACGAGGGTTTGTGGACACGGGCGACAACCTCATGATTGGCGGTTTTATTGTCCTAAACAACTCGGTGAAAGTCGTGGTCCGCGCCGTCGGTCCCTCCCTCACCGCCTTCGGAGTCCAGGGAGCACTGGCCGATCCCACCCTGGAGTTACACGGGGGCGATGGCGCTTTGATTCTCCCTAACGATAATTGGAGAGACGCGCCGAACGCCGCCGAAATACAGGCATCGGGGCTAGCGCCGACCAATGATTTCGAATCCGCCATCCTCATGACGCTGCAACCCGGCAATTACACGGCACTGGTGCGCGGGTCGGGCAATTCCACCGGCGTTGGATTGGTGGAACTCTACGCCCTGCCTTAAAGCCGAGACGGGTATCTTCACGACGCTGCCACCTGGATCGTTTACGGCGATCATGGTCGGAAAGAACGGCGTCATCGGTCTCGTCGAGATCTATAACGTGAAGTAGCCTGTTTCGATCGGCCCGGGAATTCGGTTCCTCTGCACGATAACGTCCAATTATGTTCTTTAACAAAAAGGTGACGGACGGGGATCCGAACTCGAAGCGGTGACGTTACCTGATAAACATGACTCAGTGCGAAAGGTCCTCACGATATGATCCCCTTGGCCTGGAGTGCAGTCTCACCCCTAGTATCTTTCGCGGGCTTCGATTCCGGGCGTAAAGAGAACCGGAGATGACTCAGCCTGGGCCATGGAATCGCCAACTCTAATCCCAGATCCGGGTGCGGCGCGCGGCCGCCCGAGTAGCAATTGGGATCAAAGCGCCGCCGAGGCGGACGCCGCAGCGCGGCGTCCCTACCAGGAACAAACGTGCGGGGGGTGGGCGCCTACAATTGAGTCAGGTCAGAAAGGGAGCTTCATTCCGAGACTCTTGACCAGGAAGGTCCATTGGTCGGCGGTTTCTTCGATGATCTTGCTGGTGGGTTTTCCGGCGCCGTGGCCGGCGCGGGTTTCGATGCGGATCAAGACCGGCGCGGGACCGGCCTGCGCGGCTTGGAGGGTAGCGGCGAACTTAAAACTGTGGGCGGGGAAGACGCGGTCGTCATGATCAGCGGTCACAATAAAAGTGGGCGGATACTTCGTTCCCGGTTTGATGTTGTGGAGCGGGGAATACTTGTAGATCGCGGCGAACTCTTCCTTGTTTTCGGACGAGCCGTAATCGGAGGTCCAGGCCCAGCCGATGGTGAACTTCTGGAACCGAAGCATGTCCATCACGCCGACACCCGGCAGGGTCGCGCCCCAGAGCTCGGGTCGCTGGGTCAAGGCGGCCCCGACCAATAGACCGCCGTTACTCCGTCCACTGATCGCGAGCTTCGGCGTGGAGGTATATTTGTTAGCGATCAGCCATTCGCCGGCGGCAATGAAATCGTCGAACACATTCTGCTTTCGCAGCTTCGTCCCGGACAGGTGCCATTCTTCGCCATATTCGCCGCCGCCGCGCAGGTTCGCGACGGCATAGACGCCGCCCATCTGGAGCCAGGTGGCGATCCCCGGAGAGAACGAAGGAGTAATGGAAGCATTGAACCCGCCGTAGCCGTAAAGCATCGTCGGGTTATTCCCGTTTTTCTCCAGACCTTTCCGAGAGGTGATGAACATCGGCACCTTCGTTCCATCCTTGCTTGAATAAAAAACCTGCTCGGTCACAAATTCGTCCGACTTGAAATCGACTTTCGGCTGGAAGAGCACGTTGCTTTGGCCGCTCCTGAGGTCGTAACGATAAATCGTCAGCGGTTCGGTGAAGCTGACGTAAGAATAAAACGTTTCGGTGTCCTTGCGTTTGCCCCCGAACCCGCTGGCGGTTCCCAGGCCAGGAAGCTTGATCTCGCCCGCACCTTTGCCGGAAAGGTCGAAGAGTCGCACAGCGGAATGCGCATCTTTCAGGTAACTCGCGATGAAACGCTCGCCGACGAGGTCCGCGGCCTCCAGCTTGTCGGCCGCTTCAGGCACCAGCGTTGTGATGTTCTCAGGCTTGGTAATATCGATGGCAACGATCCGGCCCTTGGGCGCGGCGAGGTCGGTCTTGAACCAGAAGGTGTTCCCATCGCAGCCGAGGAAATCGTAAGAGGCATCCCCTTTGTTCAAGAGCTCGACCACCGGCGCATCGGCTTTCTGGAGGTCCTTGTAGAAGATCCGGTTCTTCGGGTCGGTGCCTTGCGAGACATTGAGGATCAGGAAGCGGCCGTCTTCGGTAACCTGGCCGCCAAAGTTCCAATCCTTGTGGTCCTTTCGCTCATAAACCAGGGCATCCTTGTCCTGGGTAGTACCGAGCTTGTGGAAATACACCTTGTGAAAATAGTTTGCCTGCTTGAGCTGATCTGCGGAGGCCGGTGCATCGTAGCGGCTGTAGAAAAATCCGCTGCCGTCCTTCTTCCAGGAGGCGCTGGAAAATTTAACCCATTGCACGTCGTCGGGGAGATCTTTGCCGGTATCGATCTCGCGGACTTTCCACTCCTGCCAATCGGACCCGGCGACGGCGAGGCCGTAGGCCATGAGTTTGCCGTCGTCCGTGATGGCAGTACCGCTTAACGCGACCGTGCCGTCTTTCGAAAGCGCGTTCGGGTCAATCAGGACTTTCGATTCGCCGGGCAAGGTCGCGCCGGTGAAGACGACGTTTTGATTTTGCAGGCCGGTGTTCTTCGAGAAGAAATAGCGGCCGCCTTCGTGGAAAGGAACGGTGTATTTCTCGTAATTCCAAAGCGCCGTTAGTTTTTCGTTGATCTTCTTCCGTTCCGGAAGCGCAGCGAGATAATCGAAGGTGAGTTTGTTCTCCGCTTCGATCCATTTCTTGGTTTGTTCCGAGTCCACATTTTCGAGATCGCGGTAAGGATCGGCGACCTTGGTGCCGAAATAGTCGTCGGTTTGCTCGCTTTTCGGCGGTTGTGGATACACGAACTTATCGTTCTCCGCCGCGGAAGAAAACCGGAGACCGGCAAGTATGGAGAGGGCGACGACAGACAACGAGATGCGCTTCATAGGAAGAAACCGATAAGGTGATTCGGCGTGTGGCGCAACGTGGTTTGGACTTCCACTCTAGTCGCGGCCCTCAGTCGCCGCGAGTCGCTTTGCTTCTTCTGGAGCGGCGGTCTCTGGCCATCGACAGCGCTTTGCGTGATTTCGTTCAATGGCCGGAGGCCGCCGCTGAAGTTTTGCCCTATTGAATGCGCAGGCTCTTCGGAATGCCGAGTTGCTCGTAATCCTCCGGGCCGAAGCCGGTGCCGAGGGTGAGTCCCATCCAGTGCCCGTCCTTTTTCCTCAGGAAGACCCACGCTGGATCGGTGGCTGTGGAATCCTGCGGACTTACTTTCACCCGGGCGAAATCGCCCTCAACCTTCTCCACAGTTGCGGTGATCTTTATCGTCCCTGAATTTGCCGCCACGTAGCTTTTCGTGGCTGCAACGATGGCCGCGTTGTCTTCGGCTTCTTTGGCGAAGACCTGGGTCAGCGACACGGTCAGCACCACGAGGATCAGGAACGATTTTCTCATGCGCTCTCTATACCGGCGAAGACTCCAACATTCAATCTGGAGCCGCGGCGCTCTCGAGCGGCGATTACAAATCGCCGCTCCTTGAAAAACAGAGTCGCTCTCGGGCGGCCGCGATCATCGATCTATTATTCCGTTCCGCCGGCCGGCAGATGGGCGTCTTTCCAATCCATGGCCATCCGAATCCTGGCGCGGCCACTGGGGTGATCGAAGAAAACGAATTCCTCCAGCGGGGTCGGATCGAGTTTTCGATAGGTGCCGAGCTTGAGCGCGACCTTGGCCATTCCATCCGGCTCGCGCGAGGTGTTGATGCCGAAGGCGTCCGCCTCCGCTTCCGAAGTGCGCGTGATAGTATTGGTGATCGGAGTCAGAGCAAAGCCAATCACCGCGAAAATCAAGGCGAGGATGGGCAGACCAGCGGGATCGGAAATGCCTCGCACCTGCCAGCGGTCTCCCCAGCGACGGACCATGGCTTCAAACGCCCATTTGGCGAGAGCAAAGGAGATCAGTGCGATGAGGGAAAAAGCGGTCAGGAACTTTGTGATGTGATTCAAAATGTAATGCCCCATCTCATGGGCCAT
>JBBRMO010000176.1:0-4944 GCA_038230815.1 Chthoniobacterales bacterium | reverse complement strand
CGATTACGACGTGTTAATGAGGCACAAAGCAGGGTGCCCTCGATTTCGCGTAGTTGTAAGCGTCATCAACGGTGGGAATGGCGAAGCGGTGGGCTGGGAGCCAGCCAGCGGCGTATGTGACGTGGTATCAGGCGGCGGCGTTTGTGAACTGGCTGAACACAAGTGCGGGGTATGTGCCGGCGTATGACCTGACCTTTTCTGACAGCAGGCCGTACGGGCTGCAAGTAAATGGCTGCTTGGTGCCGTGGACCGGCAGCAACGGGGAAGCCCATGGACGTTGGGCGGGGCGGATCCGTTTCGGAATGCGGCCACGCACTATTTTTTACCGAGCGAGAACGAGTGGTATAAGGCAGCCTACCATAAGAATGACGGGGTAACGGCGGACTACTGGAGCTATGCGACGGGGAGCGACACGGCGCCGACGGCGGTGACGAGCGGGACGACACCCGGGACGGCCGTTTACGACCAGCCCGCCGGGCAAGGTCCCGCAGCGGTGGATCAGTCTGGCGGGCTGAGTCCGTACGGGATCCAGGGTCAGACCGGGAATGTGTATCAATGGATGGAGACGGATTATTCTGATCCGGGTAATGGCGATTCGTCCGGGGATCGCGGGATTCGCGGTGGCATCTGGTTCAACTCCTCGACCCTCCTGCAGTCCTCGAGCCGCGACAGCAACGCCTCGGGTTCGAGCGGCGGCATCGGCTTTCGTGTGGCCAGTGTCCCTGAACCCTCGTGCGCGGTGTTGATACTCAGCGCCGGAGTGGTTCGTCTCGCACGGAGACGCCACCGCGCAGCTCTTTGAGCGTTGGCCCTTTGCCCTTTTCCTTTTCTCCGGCGGGAATGCGGGGGCTTTTTCCGCCGGAGACGGCGGAATTTTTTTTGAGGAAATCTGATGGGGTCGAACGACCCGCCGCTCGCGCTGACGAAGTGGTATGAATATACGAAATCGCGGCTTCCACCGGGATGTCGCGGCTGGACGGGTTCAGGGATTACCGGGGCGTCCAGTGTGTCCGCCGCAACGCGGGCAGACGAAGAATCGGCGCCCCGCCCGCGGTGAGTTAGGCCAGGGAAAGCTGCGGCGGGGTGATCCTTATGGTCATAAGCCATTTTTCCCAGTGAAACCTTGTGCTCCAGTATCGTTGGGTCATTCAGCAGCACTGTTTTCTCACAGGCTATGGGATGGCTGTGCCTCTATTTGAACTCACGAAAAATCTGGTTCGCTTCTTCGAGAGTCTCCTTGCTCCCGACGTCGTACCATGTGCCCGGCACCTTCCACGTCTGCACTTCGGCATTCTTATAAAGCCACTGGATGAAGCGTCCTGGCTGATCCGCATTATGGCCTTCCGAGATATAGGTCGCGAGTAGAGGCACCGTCCGCTTGGGGTAATAGTAGAGGGCGATGCCGATTAGCGTGCTCTTTGGCTCCGCGGGCTTCTCCTCGAAAGAGGTGATCACTCCCTTGTCGTTCACCGCAATCACGCCGTACTTTTTCGCTTCGTCGAGCGTTCCCACGTCGTACACGCCGAGCACCGGCTGGTCCACATACTGTGCGAACCGACCGAAATCCTCGAGGCTCTGCGAAAAAAGATTGTCTCCGGCAACGACGATCAGGTCGCTGCTTGAGAGGCCGGTCCGCTCGACGCACAGGTGCATGTCGCCGATCGCGCCGAGCTTATCCGCATCGTTCGTCGAGCCGTCGTTGATTATTTCGAAAAATAACTTCGGATGCGCTGCGTGATACCGGTCCGCCCATTCCTGGAAGGCCGCGGCGAATTTATTGTTTGTCACGACATACACTTTCTCGATCCCTTCGATCGGCGCCAGATTGTCGATCACCCACTCGAGCATCGGCTTTGCACCGACGTCTAGGAGAGGCTTGGCCCGATTTTCCGTTAGCGGATAGAGCCGTGTCGCGTACCCGGCCGCAAGAATAAGTACATTCATAAAAGGCGGGCACCTTTCGCGTTTCAAACGAGGCGTGTCCAGTGCGAAGCTATCGGACTTTCTTCGCGCAGGGCCGCGCGCCCGGCGTGCAGCAGCGCGCGTCCTGCTCAAAAAATTTCATCTGGACACGCTTCTGCCCCGGCTTCATAGTGTTCCTTAGAACATGACTTGTCTCACGGAACGCCAGCAAAAAGTCCTCGATTTCATTTCCACCGCGCAACAGCAGACCGGTGTCATGCCTTCCAGCCGTGAAATTCAGGAGCATTTCGGTTATTCGAGCCAGACGGCGGCGATGAATTACCTTCGCATACTCGAGCGCAAAGGCGTGATCCAGCGGCAGCCCGGCAAAGCGCGCGCCGTTTCCGTCCTGGCAAATCTGCGCCGCCCCAATGTCCTCGATATCCCACTCTACGGATCCATCGCGGCGGGCTTCGCGGAAACAGTCGAGCAGGAACCCGTTGGCGCCATATCCATCGACTCGACCACGGTCGGCCTCGATTCAAGCCGCAAGGTGTTCGGCCTGAAGGTGCGTGGCGATTCAATGATCGATGCGCAGATTAGCGATGGAGATCTCGCCATTCTTGAGCAGCGTGAAGCGCGTCATCGCGATATCGTCGCCGCGCTCATCGACGGTGAATCGACGTTGAAGCGATATATTGTCGAGCGCGGGCGCTGTTTTCTTCACGCGGAAAACCCGCGTTATCCCGATCTGATACCGATCGACGAACTTTCCGTGCAAGGCGTCATGGTGGCGCTCATCCGGAAGTACAGGAAATAGCCGCTCGCGCAGCTCATCGGCAGCAGCGATTGACGCTTTGCGCGCCTGGATGGCATCTGTACCAATGTGCCAGCTTTCCACAAAAATGGGCTGCACGCGCCCTCGCAAATGAAACTCCTGCTTATCGACGGCCATTACTACGCCTACCGCTCGTTCTTTGCGATCCAATCGCTGAATAACTCGCGGGGCGAACCGACGAACGCGATCTACGGGTTCATTAAAACGGTGCGGCGGATGGTGAAAGATCTTCAGCCGGACCTTGGGGCCATCATTTGGGATGACGGCGTCCCGAAGCGACGCAGCGATATGCAGCCCGCGTACAAGCAGCAGCGGGTGGAGATGCCCGATCTCCTCAAGCAGCAACTCCGCTGCATTCAGGAGGAATTGCCGCCCGGACTCGGATTTCACGGGTTGAGCCTTCCCGACACAGAGGCCGACGATCTTATGGCGTCGTATGCGTGCGCCGCGCGGCGGCGCGGCGACGAAGTCGTCCTCGCAACGAACGATAAGGATTTGTTCCAGCTCGTGGATGACAAAGTGAAGGTGTACACGACCAACAAAGCCGATCTCTCCACGCCGAAAGACGCGTTTGCGCTCCTGGCGGCGGAAAAGGTTCGCGATAAGTGGGGGGTCTCACCTTCTCAGATCGCTGATGTTCTCGCGCTTGTGGGCGATGCCGTCGATAATATTCCCGGTGTTTCGGGCGTTGGCCCGAAGGGCGCCGCAGCGCTCATTCGCGAGCATGGTTCCGTGGAAAATCTCCTGGCGAATCTCGCTGCTGTCACCAAAGCCGGGGTCCGTGAAAAGCTTGAAAGCGCGCGCGCCCAAATCGCTCAGAACCGTGAAATGGTCCGGCTCGACACCGATCTGCCTTTGCCCGTCGATCTCGATCGACTGCAGATTCGTCCACGTCATCTGGATCTCATGGCCGCCATGCAGCGGTGCGAATTCAAATCGCTTCTCGAAGAGGTCCGCAAAGAGGCGGAGGCGGGCGGCAGATCGGCACAGGGAGAATTGTTCTAGGAGGGAGCCGTCGTTCCTCTTTCAGGTCTTCCTCGATCGGCGATTGCGGGATCGCCGGATGGAGATTGGCGGGAGTTTTCGTGCTCCGCTTCGTCGGCCACGCGCTCAATTCTCAATGCTTTTCCGGTCGTTTCGTCGATATCGATGATCGCTCCGTGGAGCTTCACGGGCCCTTTTGCGACGGGAAAGGTAATGGGGCGGGATGTTAGAAATCGCTTCACGATCGGCTCGATCTCTCGCCCGAGGATGCTTTCGGACGGGCCGCACATTCCGGCGTCGCACAAAAAAGCGGTCCCACCCGGAAATATGCACTCGTCGGCAGTTTGCGTGTGCGTATGCGTCCCCACCACCGCTGAAACTCGGCCGTCCAGAAATCGTCCAATCGCGATTTTCTCGCTCGTGGTTTCAGCGTGTGCATCGAGAAAAATAACTGGCGTCTCCGCGCGCAACGCCGCAATTTCGACATCCAGGGCTAGAAACGGATTCTCCAGCGGAGGCTGCATGAAGGTCCGCCCCTGCACGTTCGCGACCGCCACCTTTCCCTTTGCCGTATCGAGCACGATCGAACCGCGGCCCGGAGTTCCTGGAGGATAATTCATCGGACGCAGGAGCCGCGGCTCGGTGTCGATGAAAGGGACGATTAACTTCTGATCCCAGATATGGTCGCCGGTCGTTATCACAGCGGCGCCGGCCCTCAGCAGATCGACGGTGATTTTCGGAGTGATGCCTCGGCCATCCGCGCTGTTTTCGCCATTCACGATGACGAAATCGACGCCACGCTCTTCTTTGTAGCGAGCGATGCTTGCGATTACCGCGCGGCGTCCTGGCTCTCCGACAATGTCGCCTAAAAACAAAATTCTTAGCATGAGCCGCTCAGAATGAACGCTCTGAGGCCCGTTTGTAAATCCATTCCGGATGGCGCGGCTCGCGGGCGACGGATAATTAACTCGGCCCGAATGATATGCGAAAAAAGACTGTTGCAATCGTGCGGAGAACATGTTCTCATGAACACATGCCCGCATTTACATTCCAAATCCGTCCAGTCGCCCTCGCAAAAGGTTTTGAACTCACATGCGAAGGCGTCTTGCCCAATCCAGTCCGTCACCGCCGCCTCATCGAAGCCGTCATCCATTCGGTCGAGCTTGGGCATTTCCTTGATGCTCAGATCCATATCTTTGACTGTTCGGGTGCGCCGATTG
>JBBRMO010000175.1:0-4998 GCA_038230815.1 Chthoniobacterales bacterium | reverse complement strand
GGCAGCAGCCGGACATCGACTCTACATGACGACGCCGCGCGGACTCTACGTCGTCGATGTAAGCGACGAGATGCATCCGCGAATCACCGGAAAGGTCACGGGAAATTTCCTGCGCAATCCGCACTGCGTAGCAATTCAATTTCGTTATGCGTTCGTCACGGATGATGATGGGCTTAAGGTGCTCGACATCACCGACCCGGATCGGCCGGCACCAGTGCCGGGCGCGGTCGTTGGTTTGCGAAATGCCGGACGGCTTTATGTCGCGCGGACCTATGCTTATGTCGCGAATGGTCCGGAAGGCCTGGCCATTATCGACGTGGAGAATCCGGAGCGGCCACATCTCGACCAGATGTTCAACGGCGATGGTCTGCTCAACGACACGCGCGCGGTTCAGGTTGGAAGCGTAAGTGCATCGGAGTTCGCCCTGGTGGCCGACGGTCGAAACGGATTGCGGGTCGTGCAGCTGATCTCGCCTGACACGGTTCCCGGCGCCCAGGGATTCAGTCCGCGACCGAACCCGAAATTAATCGCGACCTATCCAACCCACGGCGAAGCGATCGCGGTTTCGCGCGGCCTCGACCGGGATCGCGTCGTGGACGAAACGGGTGGGCAGACCGTGGTCTTTGGGCGCCGAGGCGCACGTCCATTCCACCTCGACGAAATGGAAAAATTCTACCTTCGCTCGGAGGGCGAATCGAAGGATGGGCTACGCTGGGGAAGCCTCTATCAGGTGGAAGACGTGATGGCGCGAAACGGAAAGCTGATGACGAAACAGGGCATCCTCCTGGATCCACTGCCCCCGCCGGAACCAGCCTCCGCGGTCAGCCCCACACCGCCGCTGGACTATGCCCCGGACATCGAACCGAGCCCGTTACCGACCCCATAGGTGGATCGAGCGCTCCGTCGCTCGATGTTCCTGGTCGCGGCTGTGCCGCCATTAATTTGGCATCGCGCGGCGGAGCGCACGATCCACCAAACACCATCGCGCGGCGGAGCGTACGATCCACCAAACACCATCCCGCGCGGAGCGCACGATCTGCAAAATCGCATCGCCATTACTCGCGGGTAAGGAAAGCGGACGGCGCAGGGCGCCGTCCCTACCCCCAATAAAAGACATTGCGGCGTGCCCGGCTTTTCGAGTAAAAAATTTCCATGGCCGATAAAGCAAACAAACTTCCCGAAAACACCGAAGGCGCCTGGTACGTGGATAACACCTGCACTCCCTGCCGCGTCTGTCTTGAAGAAGCTCCGAATCTTTTGAAATACAACGACGACGAGACCTATGTCTATTTTTACAAGCAACCCGAAAACGACGACGAAACGGCCGCTGCCCAGCGCGCAATGGACGTTTGCCCGACGCTCGCCATCGGCAACGACGGTCCCTAGGTTGGAGCCGCGATCGGTGATCGCGGACCCGGCACGAAAAACCTTTTGCGGCCACCAATCGCGGTTCCTACCATATGGCAACTGAAACCTCGCCGACTGATCCGAAACCGGCCTCGCCCTACACGCGCGCCAATCCGTTCCCCGGAAAGCTCACCGTCAACCGCAGCCTTTGCGGCGACGGCTCGGATAAAGACACGCGCCATTTTGAAATCGATCTGACCGGCTGGGGTCTCAACTACGAAGTCGGCGACTCGATGACGGTCTGGCCAACCAACGATGCGGCCCTGGTCGATGAAATCGTGAAGATGCTGGGCGCGAAAGGCGATGAGCCGGTGAAAAGTCCAAGTCGCGAAACCACCTTGCGGGAAGCGTTGCTCCGCGATTGCCGAATTACCCAAACGGCTCCGAAGTTTTTGAAGGCGGTGGCGGAGCGCGCCAATGCCGCGCCGTTACTCAATGACCTGCTCAAGCCCGAGCGGAAACAGGAACTCGAGACCTACCTCTGGGGCATGGAGGTAATCGATTTTCTGATCGAGCATCCGTCGATCAAATGGACGCCACAGGAATTCGTGGACGTGCTCGCGAAATTGCAGCCGCGTTTATATTCGATCTCCTCGAGCCTGAAGGCTCGACCCAACCAGGTTCATTTCACGATCGATGTCGTCCATTACGAAAGCCGAGGCCGGCAACGCAAAGGCGTCTGCTCGACTTTTTTGGCCGAGCGCGCAGCGGATGTCTCCGTACCCGTGTTTCCGAACACGTCGAAGTTCCGACTGCCGGACGATGGCAACACGCCGATCATCATGGTGGGGCCGGGCACAGGGGTGGCCCCCTTCCGCGCCTTTTTGCAGGAGCGCAAGGCCGTCGGGGCGAAAGGCAGAAACTGGCTCTTCTTCGGCTCGCAAAAATCGGCCTGCAATTATTTTTACCGGGAAGAATTCGAGGAATATCAGCGCGATGGATTTCTTACCCGCCTTGGCCTCGCCTGGTCGCGCGATCAGGAGAAAAAAATTTACGTCCAGGACCTTATGATGCAAAACGCGGCGGAGATTTGGAAATGGCTCGAGGAAGGAGCGCAATTCTTTGTTTGCGGTGATGCGCGGCGGATGGCGAAGGATGTGGATGCCGCTCTGCGAAAGATCATCCAGCAGGAGGGCGGCCAGAGCGAGGATGCGACGAATGAGTTCGTCGAGAAACTGAAGAGCGACAAACGTTACAAGCGCGACGTTTATTGAGATTGTTTGGCGACGCGGCCGGCGGGATTTTTGCAAACTAATATGCCGGACGTGACTGCCCCGCCCGCCTCCCCCTACACGCGCGCCAATCCGTTTCCCGGTAAGCTGAAGGCAAACCGGTGCCTCAGCGCTCCCGATTCGGAGAAGGAGACACGTCATTTCGAGATCGACCTGACCGGCTTGGGTTTGAGCTACGAAGTGGGCGATTCGATGGCCGTTTATCCGACCAACGATCCCGATCTGGTAGAGCAGGTAATTCACGCGCTCGGATTGAAAGGCGATGAGGCCGTGCCCGCCGCGAAGACTCAGAAAAGTTTGCGCGACGCGCTCCTGCGCGATTTTTCCATCACCCAACCGACCCCAAAACTTTTGAAAGCGATTGCGGAACGCGCTTCCGCCGCTCCCCTGCTCCAGGAACTTCTCGATCCGGAGCGCAAGCAGGATCTCGATACTTATCTCTGGGGCATGGAGGTGATTGATTTTCTGAGCGAGCATCCGTCGGTTAAATTCGGCCCGGAGGAATTTATCGGGTTGCTTACTAAATTGCAGCCAAGGCTCTACTCAGTCGCTTCCAGCTTGCGCGCTTATCCCGACCAGGTGCACTTCATCGTCGATGTGATTCGCTACGAAAGTCACGGCCGTTCGCGCAAGGGCGTCTGCTCCTCGTTTTTGGCAGATCGCGCGAACGATGTTTCGGTGCCGGTCTATCCCAGTTCCGCCAAACATTTTCATCTGCCGGAAGATGCTGACGTGCCGATCATCATGGTCGGACCCGGCACCGGCGTCGCGCCGTTCCGCGCCTTTCTCCAGGAGCGCGCGGCTCTTGGCGCGAAAGGAAAAAACTGGCTCTTCTACGGGGCCCAACGAAAAGCATGCGACTTCGCTTACGCGGAGGATTTCGATCGATTCCAACGCGATGGCCTTCTCACGCGCTTCGATTGCGCCTGGTCGCGCGACCAGGCCCACAAGATTTATGTGCAGCATTGCATGCTGGAGAATGCAGCGGAAATCTGGAAGTGGATCGATGCCGAGGGCGCTCAATTTTTCGTCTGCGGTGATGCCCGCCGGATGGCCAAGGATGTCGACGCCGCGCTCCGCAAGATCGTTCTCGAAGAGGGCGGCAAGACTGTCGAAGAAGCGAGTGAATACGTCGAGAAGCTAAAAAGCGACAAGCGCTACAAGCGCGACGTGTATTAGTTCGCAGCGGCGATGAGCGCGGCGATTGGCTGCATCGCGCGCTAGAGACCTATCGACCCCCGTTGGCCTCATCGGCCGAGCAGGGAGCCATTAGTCCTGCTCATCACGACTGGCGCATTCCACAGGGTAAGCCCGCCAAAGCGGATCACTCAGCGAATCGAGGTCGCCGTTTCTGCCAGATGGCACAACCCCCGCCAATCGCGAAGATCCCAAGGCACAGGATCGATACGCCGCCTCCCCAGATGAGCCAGGACGGTCGATAATCCAGGGTTAGCCGGCCGCTTCTTCCCGCCGGGATTTCTATGACCGGGAACAGCCCGCGATAGGAGTCAATACGTAACACCTCGTCTCCAATTTTTGCCTGGTAGCCCGAGAAATACGGTCGGGTGATGGTGATCAGTGCCGGTCTCTCGCCCGGGGGGACCAACACATCGGCCTCAATTCGGTTGCGCTCATTGACGATTAGCGAGATTTCCGCGGACGCAAACTGCTCGTTAGGTCGCGAATCGATCGCCTTCACCGAACGGACTGCTGGATACGGTTCGCCGTGTCGATGAAAAATGCGACCTTCCGGGGTCGTCGCGGCCAATTCCCAATCCGCCTCGGGCTGCGGATTTGTCGCCACCTCACTCGCCACGATAATTCCGTCGACGCCGAGACGTGCCAGCATCCCATCCGGCCCGCCCTCCCGCTCGAGCAAAGCCTGACCCACCTCCGGATTAATCTCGCCGTGAATTGCGAAAGAAAACTCGCGCGCAACGCCCGAGGGCCGGATGGGGCTGTAGCCGTTGATGAGACGAACGGCTCCCCACATCGACGTGCTGCCGGGGCGCAAAGTCGTGCCGAAAGGTTGGGGCCGCTCTTCTAAGCGATAGGCATCCTCCGGGGCGGGATAGATACTGAGGTAAAGGCGCCGCGCGTCGAGCGGACCGGGCTGCGTCAAATCCCGGGCGAGATTGTATTTTGGAACGCCGCAGTTCGGCGGAATGCAAAGATACGTTGTCAGCAACGCCGCGAAGGTCACGATCGGAGGCGCCCAGTTTCCAATGGCTGCGGAGGAAGAGATCTCCGCCAGGGCCCACGCGGCCGCGATTCCGAGGGTAATCCAGACGAACGGAAAAGCGTGTTCGCCATTCGCCCCAATCAGCCAGGCCACAGTAACGGAAACCAAAATCAGAGC
>JBBRMO010000174.1:0-5005 GCA_038230815.1 Chthoniobacterales bacterium | reverse complement strand
GGGTCCCTCGACTTCGCTCGGGATGACTAAATCAGGCGTTTGGCACAAGCGCCTCTACCTTGCGCAGGGTAAAACGATTATTCGCCGTCTCCCAAAGGCGCAACCGGACCAGGCGGCCATCAAGCTGAGAGTCGAACTGCGGCCAGAGGGACTGCACAATGTTTTCCCCCGTCGATGGCCTCTCTCGAAACTCCTTCATCTCCAAATCGAGATGTTTGTTCTGCCAGGGCGCCAGGGCAACGGCGATCCCATCCCGGAGAAAATCGAAGCCCATGAGCGTTCCACTTCGCTCGTCCAGAGTCCCACCGACCGTCGCTTCAGTCACGTAAAGGTGACCATGTCCGCGAGCATTATTGCATTTGCCGTAGAGTGCCGTGTTTTGCTCGCCGGCGAGGTGCTCACTGTTCAGGCGATGCGCGGCCGCAAAGGGAGCCCGGAGGCCGAGAAAGATCTGCCCACCCTGCCAGGACTCAGCAAAGAAATCGGAGCGCTCGTGCAAGCGGACGCGCTGGACAGGTACGGTTGGGAGGGCGCGGCTTTGAATGTAGCGCGCCAGGATTTCGGTCGTGACAGGCCGATCCCTCAACCCGGGCACTTCGCGATTAAGGTTCTTGTGATCGAGTTCGTCGCGAAGTGAATCGAGGCAGCGTGAAATGCCAGTGCAGGCGACAAACGGACGCCGCAGCGCGGCGTCCCTGCCAGGGAGAGTGAGCCGGGCCCGATAATTGTGGCCATGTCCAAATGAAGAGGCCGCCACACCGAAAAGCTTTTCGTTCTCCGCCGAGGACAGCGCGGGCGACATTGTCTGGCGGGCCGCGGAAAACTCGAACCAATAATTCGCTTCGGAGATTCCGTTGGCATAAAAGGTAGCGCTTCGATCTTCCGATTCCGAAAGGTGACACGCCACGAGCTCGGCCTGACCCTCTTTGAAGAGCGGAGACGCGGCAACGAAAAGTTGGCGGACGACATTTTCGGCGGTCGGAGGAACGCTGGCAAAGGCCGGATTGTCCTCGTTCAGAAACTTGTGGTCGAAACCATCGTGCAGGATTTTTCCGACCCGCTCCTTGATCTCACTGATATTCATCAGCATCCCGGTGGCCGGGTCGATCGTGCCGGAGAAAACAAAGTAAGCGACGTAATTCCGGCCCGTGCCGTAGCGCGCCGCCGTCTCGCGACCGAACGCCGCCAGGTTCTCCGCATCGCTCCATTCCCTCACGAATAAACGGCGCGACGCCGAGAATTCGAGCCGTTTGCTGACCGTCAGGAGCATGATGCAAAAATTGTAGGCTGTCTCCGCGAGACGGCACGTGAAATCAAAGGCGGCGCCTGACCGAGACGCCAGACAATCATCACGCCAGGAGCGCGAGAAATTCGGAGCGGGTCCGTCCGTCCTCCTTGAAGGAACCAAGGAGGCACGACGTTTTCATAACGGAGTTCTGCTTCTCGACCCCACGCATCATCATGCAGAGATGCTTGGCCTCGATCACCACCGCGACCCCGTTCGGATGCAGCGTCTTCATGAGCGCATCCGCGATCTGGATTGTCAGGTTCTCCTGGATCTGGAGGCGCCGGGCGAACATGTCGACAATCCGCGCGACTTTCGAGAGTCCAATGACCTTGCCGCTTGGAATGTAAGCGACATGCGCCTTGCCGAAGAACGGGAGGAGATGGTGCTCGCACGTCGAAAAGAGTTCGATGTCTTTCACAAGGACGATTTCGCTCGCGTCGGAATCGAAGATGGCATCGTTGACCACCGTCTCGAGGCTTTGCCGGTAGCCGTTGGTGAGAAATTCAAACGAGCGGGCGGCACGACACGGCGTTTTCAACAATCCCTGGCGCTCCGGGTCTTCGCCCACGGATTCGAGCAGGTCGCGAAACGAACGCTCCATGCCGGCGAGCTTGGCGGCGCCGCATGGTCGCAGATTTCCAATCCGGCGCTCCGCCGCTTCCAGCTCCGTCTCGTGATTTTGTAAAGACACCTTTAGTCCAGCCAGCTCAGCGGATAACTCGGATCGTCAAGCGCGAGCGATTCCTCCGTCAGCTCGAGGGTGTGCGCGGTGTCGAACATCACGGCCAGCTCCTCCGTCCGAATCGCATCCTTGCTCGCCATGATGGTACCGGGATGAGGACCGTGCGGGATGCCGCGCGGATGAAGAGTGATCGATCCGCTTTCGATGCCGCGGCGCGAGCCAAAATTGCCCCGGACATAGAAAAGGACCTCGTCGGCTTCAACGTTGTCGTGCACCCAGGGGATTTTCACCGCTTCCGGATGCGTATCGAGCAGGCGCGGCGCGAAGGTGCAAATCACATAACCGCGCACCTCAAAAGTCTGGTGGATCGGCGGCGGCTGATGGACCGTCCCAGTGATGGGTTCGAAATCCTGGGCGTTAAAGGTATATGGATAGAGATAACCATCCCATCCAAGGGCATCAAACGGATGATGCGCGTGAACGACTCGCGTCAGCCTCGCGCCATCCTTCACTAAAACTTCGACATCTTCCTCGGAATCGACCGTGAGCATTTCTGAAGGCCCATGAAAGTCGCGCTCGGAATAAGGTGAACCCATCCGGATCTGCCCTTCGTGGTTCAGGTAACGCTGCGGGATCCGCACCGGACCGGCAGATTCAAGGATAAGATAATCCTCCTCTTCCACCTTGTCGGGCACCAGCCGGTAAGTGATGCCGCGCGGGATGACGATATAATCTTCGGCGCGATAACGCAGTTTGCCGAAAACAGTTTCCAGGGTCCCGGCCCCATGAAAGACGAAGATCACTTCGTCGGCGCCACCATTCCTGTAGTACTCGAACTTCCCGTAAGCCTTCTCCGGCCGCGCTCGATAAGCGGTCATGTCCGCGTTGAACAACATCGGGATGCGGCCGGTGTAGAGGTCGCCCCGTCGCGGAATGTCCGCGGTCTTGAAATGGTGATGGCGGAGCGGACTGTCAGTGACTTTCTTAGGCGACCAATACTTGATCAGCTCGACACTGCGGACCCGGGTGGGCGGGCGGATGTGATAAATGATCGAGTAGGCTTCGTTGAAGCCTTCCGTGGTGATGACGTGCTCGTAGGCGATGCCTTCGTTCTTATAAGAAGGACCGCCGCCATTGCGATGGAACCAGATATGGTGCTTCTTCGGAACTTGGCCAAGCTTCTGGTAGTAGGGCATAGGGAGTTTTTATAAGTTGCCGCGGGCGTCCTGCTCCTTCTCGAGCGCTTCGAAGAGCGCCTTGAAGTTACCTTTGCCGAAGCTCTTGGCGCCCTTGCGCTGGATGATCTCGAAAAAGAGGGTCGGTCTGTCTTCCACAGGCTTGGTAAAGATCTGGAGCAAGTAACCTTCGTTATCGCGATCGACCAAAATGCCCAGCCTCTTCAACGGCTCGAGATCTTCATCGATGTGACCCACGCGATCGGGCAACTCATCGTAATACGTCGTCGGAATTTTCAGGAACTCGACCCCGCGGCTTTGGAGGTCGGTCACCGTCTTGACAACGTCGTTCGTCGCCAGGGCGCAATGTTGCACACCCTCGCCGTGGTAGAACTCGAGGTATTCTTCCACCTGCGATTTTTTTTTGCCCTCGGCCGGCTCGTTGATCGGGAATTTTACGAAACCGTTGCCATTGCTCATCACCTTGCTCATGAGCGCGGAGTATTCCGTCGAGATGTCCTTGTCATCGAAGGTGAGGATGTTCCGGAACCCCATCACATCCTCATAAAATTTCACCCTGGGGTTCATCTGGTTCCAGCCGACGTTCCCTACGCAATGATCGACATACTGGAGGCCGGTGTCAGGCGGATTGTAGGCGCTGTCCCATTTGCGATAGCCGGGCATGAAGACGCCGTTGTAATCGCCGCGCTCGATGAAAAGATGAACGGTGTCGCCATAAGTATGGATGCCGCTCATGACCAGGCGGCCGCTGTCATCCTGTAAGATCGTCGGCTCCATGAAACTCTTGCCGCCACGTTTCGTCGTCTCGTTCCATGCGGAAGTGGCGTCCTCGACTTTGAGCGCGAGGAACTTCACCCCGTCCCCATGCAAGGCCACGTGGTCCGCGATCGGGTCGCCCGGCCGGAGAGCCGTGGTCAGAACGAGAGTCAGCTTGTTTTGCCGAATGGCGTAACTGACGCGATCCTTCACGCCGGTTTCCGGTCCAGCGTAGGCCAGCGACTGGAATCCAAACGCCGTCTTGTAATAGTGCGCGGCCTGCTTGGCGTTGCCGACCCAGAATTCCACGTAGTCGGTGCCTTGCAGCGGCAGAAAATCGGTTTCAGCGGACGAGGCTGGTTTGGGAGCGGCGACGATTGTTTCCATAAGCGTGAGCGGTTTACTGCAGATCAGATAACGTTAACCGAAAGCAGTCCCCTTTTCAAACTAGCCAGAGGCCTCTTCTCTGTCGGCCTTGAATTGACCAAAGCCATTTTCGGGAACCAAATTTCTAAACCGCGGCCTGAATGATCTGCCAGACGCGGAGCACGTGTTCTTCGGTGGTAAGAATATTTCCCAGACCGAGGCGCATGCAGATGCGGCCGCGTAATTTTGTCTGAGTCAGATAGGCGTTGCCCGAGGCGTTAATGATCGCAACGGTCCCGCTGTTCTTCTGGTCGGCCGATTTGTCGTCGGGGTCCTTAAAACGAAAACAGACAACGCCCATCATGACCGGGGCGGAAATTTCCCAGCGCGGATCTTCCCTGACCCAACTGGCAAAAAGTTGAGCCAGCCGCACGTGTTCCCGAATGCGAGCGGCGATCCCTTCCCGGCCGAACGTCCGCCACACGATCCACGCCTTCAGCGCCCGGAAACGGCGGCCGAGTTGAACTCCATAATCCATGTAATTGACCTCGGCTCCAGCCGGATCGCGCAGATGCAGGTATTCGGGCGCAAGCGTAAAGACGCGACGCAACCGGTCGATGTCTCGCACATAAAGCGCGCTAAAATCGAAAGGAACAAAGAGCATTTTATGCGGGTTGATCACGAGCGAATCGGCTTCGGCCCAGCCATCGGTCACCG
>JBBRMO010000173.1:0-5029 GCA_038230815.1 Chthoniobacterales bacterium | reverse complement strand
TGAATCCCCGGCGCCCACTCGTGGTGGTAACCGGCGAGGAGAATAGCCGGCTGTTGCAATTCGCGAAAGTGCAGACCGGGAGCCGCATTTTGCTGGTCGTAATACTGGAGGAGGTCGCCCTGTCGTACGTCCTGGTATTTCGTCTGGAAGAAAACCGTGTCCTGCGGCGTGAGCTGGAGTTTTACCTGGCCGTAGGACTCGGAGCGCGTGATTTCGTTGTTCGGCCGGCGACCATTATCGTATTGGAACTCCGTATCGAGCGAGTAGCTGACGTTGCCAAAGATGCCGAACTGCGAAGCGGTCTCGCGGATTTCGCCGGTGCTGAAGTAAGACGTCGTGGCACTGATCCCAAAGCGATCGGCCTCGAAGAGTTTCGAGTACTCCTGCTCCGACACGTATTGCGACAAGGGGCCCCCGCCCACCGGTGAAAGCAGATTCGCCAGGAGCAGCTCGTTGAACCACGGGGTCTCGTAACGAAGATTGATTCGTTTCGGATCGCGGAGGGCGTTGTAGCTGTTGGCGAGGAACAAATGGGACGAGGCGGTTGCGTAATCGGCATCCACGCCTCGGGCGGCCTCGCGCACGCTCACCTCCTCCATCCCGTCAGCCTGGTAAATCGCGGCCAGGTTCGCGCTCCGGACGGCGCGGTCCTGATCGAGCAGAAATTGCGAGCGGTAGATCCGCCGGTTATCGTTTAACTCCTGTGATTTCTCGAGATCGCGAACGCCCTCGTTAATGCGGTTGTCCTGCTTGTTTTCGATCGCCGAATAGATCCACGGCGTGGGATCGTGCGGGTCGAGAATTTTGGCGCGTTCGAATTCGAGCCGCGCCTTGCGCTCGTCGCCATTATTACTGAAAGCCTTGCCGAGATAGCTGTGAAGAAAGGCCCGATTCGGTTCGAGGGCGGCGGCCACCTGGAGATCACGCCGGCCTTCTTCATCGTGACCCTGCCGGATCAGGCACAAACCACGACCGAGCCAGGCATTCCCGAGCGCGCCATCGATTGCCCTGGCATTTTCGAAAGCACCTTTCGCCTCGTTGATTTTGTTTTCCGCGCTGAACAGGAATCCGAGCAGGGCATGGGCCGCCGGATTCCGGGGCGAAAACTGGATGCCCTTTTCGAGCGCGGCTTTTGCCTGCGGGACCCGGCCAAAACTGAAATGCAGTTCCGCCACGCGCGTCCAGGCAAAACCAAATTCCGGATCGATGTCGGCCGCGCGCTGGGCCGCATCAAGGGCAGCAGGGAGATTAGCCTGCGATTGGAGGTAATACGATTCGGCGATCCAATCGCTGGCGGTTTGCGGTGGATTCGAATCGGGCCGCGGTTGTAAAGTGACGGCCGCGATCAGGGTCTGCAATGCCTGCCGGCCGGGTGTTCCGGGGCTGGCTGCATTGAGGAGTCGCTGCGCCTTGTCCACCCGTCCGACGGCGAGCAGCAAGCCGGCGTGATAGACCTTGTCCGCATTTGCACGCGAGTGGGTGCGATGTCCGTAGGCCGCGAGCGCCGCCAGTAGATCGCCCTCGTTGTAAGCCGCGATCGAACGATTGGCTTGCCGGGAATAGCCCAGCTCCTTCAGGTCAAGGACGCCCGGGTAATAAAGGCACCATTGGATAATGTTCGTCGCCTCGAGGACGGCGGTTTTTCTCGGCGCGCCGCCGACATCGACCTTTGCCTGTTCGCCGCTCGTGACGACAACCGAACCTTGCGCATTTGAAAGCTCAACCTCGCCGTCGAGCATGGTCAGGGTCGTGCTCCCGTTTGCTGCCACCCGGACGACGAATTCCGTGCCGCGCATCGCCCCATTTGCCGCCGGCGTTTCGATGCGCATTTCCCGCGATTTTTCCCGACTGAAAAAATAGGTGGCGCCATCCTTGACGTTAAGCCCCGGTTTATCGCTCGTGCTCGACGGCGGCGTGATTTCGATGGTTGTGAGCTCGTCAATCCGGAGCACGCTCAGGTCCGTCATTCGGACGGCGGCCCGACTATCCTCTCCCGTGCGCAGGCGATCATGAATCGGGAGAGACTGACCTACGGTTGCCGCGCTCCAGCCAGAGTTCCCGGGGGCGACATCAACAATATTTTCCTTGCTCAAGAGCGCGGCGTTCGCGCTATTTTCGGTCGTTTGTGCGCTAGCCTGCTGGCTGGCGAAAAAAGCCAGCCACCCCAGGACGATGAGAGAAATCGGTCGCACGAGGGCGAGTATTATCCGCTTCGGCGGTTGCCGACAAGCCCGTACGCCTGGCCCCGATGCCTCGAGAAAGAGCTTATTTAGCAGGCGATCACCAGGTAATCTTGCGGATGACACTCCGCTTCGAGGGTCCGGATGATTTGACCCGAGGAAGCATTTATCGCAAACCCCTGGTAGCAGTAACTCCTCTCAGTTGTGACGCAGGATAACACGCGGTTGTTTGCAGTTAATCGGTCCAGCGCCGCTGCTTGATGCAGGCGGGGACAGGGACCCTCAAGAGATCGCGCGAATCGAGAGGATCTCATCATTCCGTCCATAGGGTAAAATGCGCAGATCCCAGTTAAGAACTTCCCTCAGCGGGCTGTGGAAACTCAGCGCCGCCCCGCTGCAGACACTACGGTTGACGCGGTGAAAGGGGTCGGTTTAGTTCCAGCGTGGCCAGCGACATCACACTTTACAGCCGGCAATGGTGCTCGTGGTGCATGGATGCCAAGGAATATCTGACCGAGCGCGGCTACCAATTCACCGTCATCGATGTCGGCAAAGACCGCGAAGCCTATGACGATATGCGGGAATTATCCGACCAGACCTACGTGCCCACGCTGGTCGCGGGAGATGAAGTGCTCGCCAATTTCGACACCGACCAGCTGAAAAAATTCCTGAACGAGCACGGAATCGAGCCTTAATGCTGTTTGGCCTTTTTCTTACGCTGGGTGTTGCCGTGCTCAGCGTCGCGCTCCGCAGCTTTCAAACTGGTTTCGCGCAAAAGGTCGGTGCGGTCGGCATCCTGGCTTCGACTTTTCTGGCAGTTTTTTTTGTCTCGGGAAGCTGGCTGGCTGGATTAGGCGCGGCTCTCGCCTGGTTTTTCCTGCCCTGGCTCGAAATTCTTACCCGGATTCGCGCCTTACGCTTGCCGAAAGAAAAGGCGCTGCGCCCAAAGAGTCCGCCATCCGCGGATGTGTTTCCGACTTTGGAAGAGATCACCAGCGAGATTCAGAACGAAGGTTTCGCGCACGTAAACGACGCCGGCTGGGATTGGGAAGATTACCGGCAGTTTTTTCGGCTTTTTTACAAGGAGGAGGATCGCGCTCAGGCGACGATCTGCCTGAACGAGCAAAATGATCTTTCGTTCTATTACCTTAGGATCTCTTCGCGCTCGAACGACGGGATCATCTGGACGACGTGGAACTATCCGCTCTCCTACGGCCTGAAACTGACTCCGCAATTCCGGATCAATCGGCAGCGGCCAGACCAGTCATTCTGGCAGCTTTATCAAAGCCACAAGGAGTTTCTCCGCCAGAACGAGGTTCAAACCAGCGTGATCGACCCCCTCGATGAAGACCGGATCCAGCTCGAGGTGGAGAACGATCTGCGCGATCAGATCGCGCACAATATCAAGAAAGGCGTCCTGAAATCGACGCCGAACGGCGAGGTGAAGTATTCCTGGCGCGGGATGGTGTATCTCTGGTGCCAGTTCTTGCTCGACCTGGTGCGGCTGTAGCCGCCTCGCTGCATCGCGGCGCGGCGCGGCGACACAGCGCCGCGGCTACAGCTAGACTTTCATTACCTCGGCTTCTTTGCGCTCGAGGTGTTCGTCGATCTGCTTGACGGATTTGTCCGTCAGTTTCTGGACGTCTGCTTCCAGGTCGCGGAGCCCGTCTTCCGTGAGGTCGCCCGCTTTCTCCATCTTTCGTCCATCGTCCACGGCCGTGCGGCGGTTTGCCCGCACCCGCACCCGCGCTTCCTCCGCCATCTGCCGCAACGATTTAACGAGATCTTTTCGGCGTTCCTCGGAAAGTTCGGGGATTGGCAGCCGGATAATTTTTCCGTCTACGAGGGGCATGATGCCGATTTTCGATTCCTTGAGCGCTTTCTCGATGTCTTTCACCGTCGCGGCATCGAAGGGCTGAACGACGAGTAACCGCGGCTCCGGCGTGGTGATAAGGGCGAGCTGCTTCAGTTTCATGGAAGAGCCGTACGCTTCCACGTCCACATTCTCGACCAGGGCTGGCGAGGCCTTCCCGGTGCGCACGCCGGAGAATTCGTGGACCATGTAGTCGACGCTTTTCTCCATCGTCATTTCGGCTTCAAACAGAATTTCTTCGGCAGTCATGGATTGGATGGGTAAACAGCGGGCCAGCAATGAAAGCGCGCGGTCGCCCGCACCGCAATCACGAAATCATTAGTCGGACACCATCGTGCCGATCTTTTTTCCGCGCACGATATCGGTGAAATTGCTGGGCGTGTTCATATCGAACACCACGATTGGGATGCGATTGTCCATGCAGAGGCTAAACGCGGTCGAATCCATCACCTGGAGCCGCCGGGTCAGTGCTTCGGAAAAGGTGAGGCTATCAAAACGTTTCGCATTGGGATCGACGTTGGGGTCGCGATCATAGATGCCGTCTACCTTGGTTGCTTTCAGGATGATATCCGCGCGAATTTCGCTGGCCCGCAGGGCCGCCGTGGTGTCGGTGGAAAAATATGGGTTGCCGGTGCCGGCGACGAAGATGACGACGCGGCCCAGCTCCAGATGCCGGATGGCGCGACCGAGGATAAAAGGCTCGGCTACATTTTTCATTTCGATCGCGGTCTGGACACGGGTTTCCACCCCGAGCTGGACGAGTGCGCTTTGCAGGGCCAGACCGTTGATGACGGTGGCGAGCATCCCCATGTAATCCGCGGTCGTGCGATCCATCCCGCGGTGGCTGGCGGACAATCCGCGCCAGATGTTGCCGCCACCGATGACGACCGAGGTTTGGACCCCGAGCGCTTTGACTTCCTTGATGCGCTCGGCGATTTCGCGAACGATTTGCGGCGAAATGTTTTCCCGCGCGCCC